>CAZCON010000009.1:5881-13525 GCA_964500085.1 uncultured Lachnospiraceae bacterium | reverse complement strand
GCAGCAGCACTTGCTTATGGTCTTGATAATGAAAAAGAGCAGAAGATTATGGTATATGACCTTGGCGGCGGTACATTTGATGTTTCTATCATCGAAATCGGTGATGGCGTAATTGAAGTGCTTGCTACCTCCGGTGATAACCGCCTTGGTGGTGATGATTTTGATGAGCGCATTACCAGATATTTTATTGACGAGTTCAAGAAGGCAGAGGGTGTTGACCTTTCTACTGATAAGATGGCGCTTCAGAGATTAAAGGAAGCTGCCGAGAAGGCAAAGAAGGAGCTTTCCTCCCAAATGACGACGAATATTAACCTTCCGTTCATCACGGCTACAGCAGAGGGTCCAAAGCATTTTGATATGAACTTAACCAGAGCAAAGTTTGATGAGCTGACCCATGATTTGGTGGAGAGAACCGCGATTCCGGTACAGAATGCATTAAAGGATGCAGGCCTTTCTGCTTCTGATTTAGGAAAGGTGCTTTTAGTTGGTGGTTCTACCCGTATTCCGGCAGTACAGGACAAGGTAAAGCAGCTTACCGGTCATGAGCCGAACAAGAGCCTAAACCCGGATGAATGTGTTGCTATCGGTGCTTCCATTCAGGGTGGTAAGCTGGCAGGTGATGCAGGTGCAGGTGATATTCTTCTTCTGGATGTTACTCCGCTTTCCCTTTCCATTGAGACAATGGGCGGTGTTGCGACCAGATTGATTGAGAGAAACACAACGATTCCGACCAAGAAGAGCCAGATTTTCTCCACTGCGGCAGATAACCAGAGCGCAGTAGATATTAACGTTGTACAGGGTGAGCGTCAGTTTGCGAAGGACAATAAGAGTCTTGGACAGTTCCGTCTGGATGGTATCCCGCCGGCAAGAAGAGGTGTTCCGCAGATTGAGGTTACCTTTGATATTGACGCAAACGGTATTGTAAATGTATCTGCAAAGGATCTTGGAACCGGCAGAGAGCAGCATATCACGATTACCGCAGGCTCCAACCTTTCCGATGCCGATATTGATAAGGCGGTTAAGGAGGCAGCAGAGTATGAGGCACAGGATAAGAAGCGGAAGGAGGCAGTAGAGGTTCGTAACGATGCGGACTCTATGGTATTCCAGACCGAGAAGGCACTTACCGAGGTTGGCGATAAGATTGCAGATGCAGACAAGAGTGCTGTGGAAGCAGACCTTGCACATTTAAAGGAGCTTGTAGAAAAGAGCAATCCGGAGGTGATGTCCGAAGGAGAGGTAGAAGACTTAAAGGCTGCAAAGGAAAAGCTGATGAACAGTGCACAGTCTCTCTTTACTAAGATGTACGAGCAGATGCAGGGTGCAGGCGGTGCGGCAGGACAGGGTTCCGGTGCGGCAGGACAGGATTCCGGTAGCGCCGGAGCAGGCAGCAATGCGGCAGATGATGTGGTGGATGCTGATTACCGTGAGGTATAATGCAAACAGAACAAAGCTTTGAATAAGGGATAAGGGCAGAAGATACTCTTGTTTCAAGGATTGGAACGGCTATGGTGCAGGGGAGCAACCTCCCCTGTGCCATAAAAGTGTTTTATGCGAAACGCATTTTCGTAAACGGAAATGTGCAAAACGGAGGAGTTTAAGATGGCTGACAGTAAGCGGGACTACTATGAAGTTCTTGGTGTGTCGAAGACCGCTACGGACGATGAGATAAAAAGAGCGTACCGCCAGACGGCAAAGAAGTATCATCCGGATATGAATCCGGGAGATAAGGAGGCGGAGGCAAAGTTTAAGGAGGCTTCCGAAGCATATGCAGTTTTAAGTGACGCGGAGAAAAGAAGACAATATGACCAGTTCGGTCACGCTGCCTTTGAACAGGGTGGTGCAGGCGGAGCCGGTGGATTTGATTTCTCCGGTATGGATATGGGGGATATCTTCGGCGATATTTTTGGTGATTTGTTTGGTGGCAGAAGCCGCAGAAACAGTAACGGTCCGCAAAAGGGAGCCAATGTCCGTACCGGTATTCGTATTACCTTTCAAGAGGCAGTTTTCGGTACAGAAAAGGAATTAGAGCTAAATTTAAAGGAAAAATGTGATACCTGTAAAGGGAGCGGCGCAAAGCCGGGGACGCAGAGCGAGACCTGTAGTAAGTGTGGCGGTAAGGGACAGGTGGTATATGCCCAGCAGTCCTTATTTGGTATGGTACAAAATGTACAGACTTGTCCGGATTGCCGTGGCACCGGTAAGATTATCAAAGAAAAATGCCCGGATTGCTATGGCAATGGCTATGTGACAAAACGTAAGAAGATTCAGGTGACGGTTCCGGCGGGAATTGATAATGGTCAGAGTATCCGTATCCGAGGCAAGGGCGAGCCGGGGGTCAATGGCGGTGAGCAGGGAGATTTGCTGGTTGAGGTAGCAGTCAGCAGCCATCCGATTTTCCAGCGTCAGGACTACGATATTTATTCTACTGCACCGATGTCCTTTACGCAGGCGGCACTGGGCGGGGATGTACGCATCAGCACGGTAGATGGCGATGTGCTATACACCATTAAGCCGGGAACTCAGACTGATACGAAGATTCGTCTTCGTGGAAAAGGCGTTCCAACCTTACGGAATAAGGAGATACGTGGCGACCACTACGTTACGCTGGTGGTTCAGGTGCCGTCAAAGCTATCCTCAGAACAGAAGGAGCTTTTGGAAAAGTATGCGGAGGCTTCCGGAGAGCGTGGAGACGATGGCGACAAGAGTGAAAAAGGCGGAAGCAGAAACAGCAAAAAGAAATTTTTCGGGAAATAAGAACCTGTGCCAGTCCGGTTATGAAGTGTGACCGGACTTTTCTTTACGAAAAAAGCATTTGCCTTTCTGTGAGCGATTGCTTATAATGAAGAAAATGGAAAACGGAGGTTAAGGATGAAGTGGATAAAAATGGATTTGAAGACGACAACGGAGGCAGTGGATTTGGTAAGCTCCATGTTGGCGGATTTTGGGGTAGAGGGAATTGAAATTTCTGACTTTGTTCCACTCTCGGAAGAGGACAGGAAGAAGATGTTTATTGACATTTTACCGGAGCTTCCGGAGGATGACGGCAGTGCTGTCGTAAGCTTTTATCTGGAAACGGATACGGATATTGAGGCGCTCCGCGCTAAAATTGCGGAGGGGCTTTCTGAGCTTCGTCCGTTTGTAGATGTGGGAAGCGGCGTGCTTTCGGTTTCTGAAACAGAGGATAAGGACTGGATTAACAACTGGAAAGAGTTTTTTAAGCCGTTTCGCGTCGATGAAAGTATTGTAATTAAGCCGACCTGGGAGAAGCTTGATGAGAAGAGGGATGGAGACCTTGTGGTGGAAATCGACCCTGGCACGGCATTTGGTACGGGAGCCCATGAGACAACGAAGCTTTGTATCGGAAACCTGAAGAAGTATTTAAAGCGGGGGGACCGTGTATTGGATGTGGGCTGCGGCAGCGGTATTTTGTCCATTCTTTCCATGCTGCTTGGAGCAGGTTATGCCGCAGCAGTAGATATTGACCCGATTGCAGTGGGCGTGACAGCAGAAAATGCAGAGGTGAATCATCTGACGGCTTCTGTCTGTAAAAAGGACGCAAGCGGATATCCTGTATTTACAGGAGCTGGCGGCAGCATTGAAGTCACGGACGGTAACGTGATTGGTGACAGAGCACTGCGGGAGGCGGTAGGACTTTGCGGGTATGAGGTTGTGGTGGCAAACATACTGGCAGACGTGATTATTCCGTTGTCCGGTGTAGTCAGAGAGTTTATGAAGCCCGACGCTCTTTTTATCAGTTCCGGTATTATCAATACGAAACGGGAAGCAGTAGAAGCAGCGCTTAAAAGCAACGGCTTTGAAATTGTAGAGGTGGTTACATTAGGCGACTGGGTGTCTATTGTAGCAAGATAGCAGCAAAAAGACAGGTGTGTACGGGCAATGCAGGAACAGGACGCAGATGCCGGAGAAAGGAAAAGACATGTATCGCTTTTATGTTGAGCCGTCGCAACGGTCGGAGAATATGATTGAAATTACCGGTGAGGACGTAAATCATATCAAAAACGTACTCCGCATGAAAAACGGCGAGCAGCTTGTGCTCTGTGACGGTGCCGGTACGGACTGGCTGTGCGAGCTGGCAGGAACGAGGGAACGCAATCTTGTGGCACATATCTTAGAGGAACGTGCTTCGGAAACCGAGCTTCCGGTGCGGCTGGTGCTGTTTCAGGGACTTCCCAAAAAGGACAAAATGGAGCTGATTATTCAAAAGGCAGTGGAACTTGGCGCGGCGGAGATTGTACCGGTGGTAACAAAACGCACGATTGTAAAGACCGAGGGCGGCAAGGAGGAGAAAAAGCTTGGACGCTGGCAGGCGATTGCAGAGAGTGCGGCAAAGCAGTCCGGCAGGGGGGTGATTCCACGGATTGCATCGGTTTGTACGTGGAAAGAAGCGCTTGCACAGATGAAGGATTTAGAGTATAATGTCCTTTTGTATGAAAATGCGCGGGGCATGAAGCCTACGGCAGAGTTTGTAGGAAATGCGGCAAAAAAGCAGAGTATTGGCATTTTTATCGGACCAGAGGGCGGTTTTACCGAGGAAGAGGTAGAACAGGTCGTGAAACAGGGGGCAGAGAAGCTCTCTCTTGGCAGGCGGATTCTCCGTACAGAAACGGCAGGGCTTGCCATATTGTCTATGCTGATGCTTGCGATTGAGGAGGAGAAAAAGCTTGGACGCTGGCAGGCGATTGCAGAGAGTGCGGCAAAGCAGTCCGGCAGGGGGGTGATTCCACGGATTGCATCGGTTTGTACGTGGAAAGAAGCGCTTGCACAGATGAAGGATTTAGAGTATAATGTCCTTTTGTATGAAAATGCGCGGGGCATGAAGCCTACGGCAGAGTTTGTAGGAAATGCGGCAAAAAAGCAGAGTATTGGCATTTTTATCGGACCAGAGGGCGGTTTTACCGAGGAAGAGGTAGAACAGGTCGTGAAACAGGGGGCAGAGAAGCTCTCTCTTGGCAGGCGGATTCTCCGTACAGAAACGGCAGGGCTTGCCATATTGTCTATGCTGATGCTTGCGATTGAGTGTGCCGGAGAACGATAGGTGGCGAACAGCCCTGAAAGCATAGAGAGCAAAGAAAACGGCAGCTTAGAACAGGAGAGCGCATGGAAGCATATTTGGATAATTCGGCAACGACACGGTTGGATGAGAGCGTGCTTGCTTTAATGGAGCGGGTTTATCGAGAGGATTTTGGAAATCCGTCCTCCCGCCATAAAAAGGGGATGGAGGCGGAGCGTTATATCAAAACGGCGAAGGAACAGATTGCGGCAACGCTAAAGTGTAAGCCGGAAGAGATTTTCTTTACCTCTGGGGGGACAGAGTCTAACAATACCGCGCTTATCGGAGCGGCATTTGCGAATAAAAGACGTGGAATGCACATAATAACGACCGCCTATGAGCATGCGTCGGTATATGAGCCAATGTTTTTCTTGGAGGAGATCGGCTTTGACGTGACCTATCTGATGCCGGGAGAGGACGGATGCATTTCGGTAGAAAGCTTACAGCAGGCGCTTCGTCCGGATACAATCCTGGTTTCTGTGATGGCGGTAAATAACGAGGTAGGCGCGGTACAGGACATTGCGGCGCTTGGAGCTGCAGTGAAGGCATACCACCCGGAGATTGTGTATCATGTAGATGCCATACAGGCATACGGAAAATACCGGATTTATCCGAAACGGCAAAGCATTGACCTGCTTTCGGTCAGTGCACATAAGTTTCATGGACCAAAGGGCAGCGGTTTTCTGTTTATCAGGGAGAAAACAAAGGTGAAGCCTTTGATTTACGGCGGCGGACAGCAAAAGGGCATGCGTTCCGGTACGGAAAATGTGCCGGGAATTGCGGGAACCGGGCTTGCGGCAGAGCTTGCCTATAAGGAGGTGGAAGCCCTGCAGGAGAGGCTGTATGCGTTAAAGGCTTATTTTGCGGAGAAATTAGCGGTGCTGGAGGGCGTTACGGTGCATCTGGTAGACCAAAGGGACGGGACAAAGGCGACGGCGGAAAAACGGGAAGGTCTGCTGCGGAATACTGCACCGCATATTATGAGCGTAGGCTTTGAAGGCGTTCGCAGTGAGGTGTTATTGCATGCGCTAGAGGAACGGGGAATTTATGTTTCCTCCGGCTCGGCATGTTCCTCCAATCATCCGGCGGTCAGCGGTACACTGAAGGCAATCGGGGTGAAAAAGGAGCTTTTGGATTCTACGGTTCGTTTCAGCTTTTGTAAGGATACCACAAAGGAAGAATTAGATTATACACTAGCGGCGTTAAAGGAGCTGCTGCCGCAGCTTCGCAGGTTTTGGCGCAAATAGTTTTCGGAAAAGTCCGGCGGACAGGCGCTTGGAAAGCATGGCAGTGGAAAAGGTAAGGAGGATGTATGTATCAGGCTTTTTTGGTAAAGTACGGTGAAATCGGATTAAAGGGAAATAACCGCCATATTTTTGAAAATGCATTGAAAAATCGCGTGGCGGAAAAATTAAGTCCGTTAGGAAATTATACGGTGACGCGGGAACAGGGAAGAATTTTTGTAGAGTGTCCGGCAGGGTATGATTATGATGATACACTGGAAGCGTTGGAATGTGTCTTTGGCGTATCCGGCTTTTGTCCGGTAAAGGTGGTGGATACCACGGACTGGGAGACGGTGAAGCAGGCGTTTGGGGATTTTGTGGAGGAGATGTATCCGGAGAAGAGCTTTACCTTTAAGGTAGCTGCGAAACGTGCAGACAAGCATTATCCGGTGACTTCGCCGGAGATTTGTGCAAAGCTTGGCGAGTATTTATTAGAGCGTTTTCCAAATCTTTCCGTAGACGTGCATGCGCCACAGGAGGTAATCACGGTAGAAATCAGAAACCGTGCCTATATTTATTCCAAAGTGCTTGCGGGTCCGGGGGGAATGCCGGTGGGTACTGCGGGAAAGGCAATGCTGCTGCTTTCCGGCGGGATTGACAGCCCGGTAGCAGGCTATATGATTTCTAAGCGGGGGGTAGCACTGGAGGCAACCTATTTCCATGCGCCGCCGTATACGAGTGACCGCGCGAAGGAAAAGGTAGTGGATTTGGCAAAAATCGTGGGCCGCTATACCGGTCCGATTCGGTTAAATATTGTGAATTTTACGGATATTCAGTTGGCAATCTATGAGAAATGTCCGCATGAGGAGCTGACGATCATTATGCGCCGTTATATGATGCGGATTGCAGAGCATTTTGCAAAGCAGAGCGAATGTCTTGGTCTGATTACCGGCGAGAGCATCGGACAGGTGGCAAGCCAGACCATGCAAAGTCTCCTTACGACAAACGCGGTATGTGAGCTTCCGGTGTTCCGACCGCTGATTGGGTTTGATAAGGTGGAAATTGTAGATGTTGCACAAAAAATTGGGACTTTTGAGACCTCGATTCTTCCATATGAGGACTGCTGTACTATTTTTGTGGCGAAGCATCCGGTAACAAAGCCGCTGCTGTCCGCAATCGAAAAATCGGAGGAATTACTTTCAGACGTGATAGAGGAGTTGATGAAGCGGGCAATCGAGACCGTAGAAGTGATTGAAGTGTAGGAGTGGCTTCGCCACTCAGTCGTGGGCGCGTTTGTGTAGGCAGTGCTTCGCACTTGCCCCCAACTTCGTGGCTTCGCCACTCAGTCGT
>CAZCON010000009.1:0-5781 GCA_964500085.1 uncultured Lachnospiraceae bacterium | reverse complement strand
GTGCTTCGCACTTGCCCCCAACTTCGTGGCTTCGCCACTCAGTCGTGGGCGCGTTCGCATAATCAGAGATTTTCGGAAAACTTGTTTTCCGAAAATCTCTTCTATGCTCACTTTGCCTACACGAAAAAAGAGGATACAGTTTTGTATCCTCCCCATCTGTAACTGATACCTTTTGTAATTACTCTACAATATACGGTGCTAAAACAGCTAAAACATTGTCCAGATTGTCCTGAGCGTGGATGTTTAAATCAATCGGCTTGGAAAGATCTAAGCTGAAAATACCCATGATGGACTTTGCATCAATGACATATCTTCCGGAAACTAAATCAAAATCGGAATCGAACTTTGTGATTTCGTTTACGAAAGCTTTTACCTTATCGATGGAGTTTAAAGAAATTTTAACGGTCTTCATAGTGTTCCCTCCTTTTTTATTTTGATTATTAAATATGCGCTATGAAGTAGCTTCATACCTATATAGTACCGTTTGCAGAGGAAAATGTCAATATGCAAAACGAATAAAAAAGTTAGTTAATTTCATGAAAAAATATAAAAATGTACGAAAATTCGAAGCGGGTAAGGAGGAAAAGAATGGGAAAAAATCAAAGTCGTCCGATTGCTGGAAAACGAGTGGCATTTTTAACGCTTGGTTGTAAGGTAAATTCTTATGAAACAGAGGGAATGCGAGAATTGTTTTTAAAGGCGGGTGCCATAGAAACCGGCTTTGATGAAGAAGCAGATGTGTATCTTGTGAATACGTGTTCCGTGACCAATATTGCGGATCGAAAGTCCAGACAAATGTTGCATAGGGCAAAAAAAAGAGGAAACGGGGCAATTGTGGTTGCAACGGGCTGTTATGCCCAGGCAGCAGGCGAGCAGCTTGGGGAAAAGGATGGAGTAGACCTTGTGGTGGGGAATAACCGGAAAGCGGAAATTGTAGAGCTGACGGAAGCAGTACTGTTACAGCAGGAGAAAAAGAGCAGTCATGCGCTGCTTGATATCGGGAAGGAACGCAGCTTTGAGGAATTGCCGATTGAAACGGTAACGGAGCGCACCAGAGCCTATATTAAAATTGAAGATGGCTGTAACCAGTTTTGCAGCTATTGTATTATTCCGTATGTGCGTGGCAGGGTTCGTTCCCGCAGTGCAGGGGAGGTGCTGGAAGAAATTCGGCGATTGGCAGCGGAGGGGTATCGGGAGGTTGTACTGACCGGAATACACCTTTCCTCATATGGTCTGGAAAAAAAGCATCAGGGAGAGCAGATACGTTCGGAGTTTGATGCGGTACTTACAAAAGGCGGGGATACTACGCAGACGGTACTGCCGCTGCTTTCACTGCTGCGGCAGGTACAGGAGCTGGAGGGGATTGAACGGATTCGCCTTGGCTCTCTTGAACCACGGATTATGACAGAAGGCTTTGTGAAGGAGCTTGCTGCGCTTTCAAAGCTGTGTCCGCACTTTCATCTTTCTCTGCAGAGCGGTTGTGATGCGACCTTAAAACGTATGAACCGGAAGTACTCTACGGCAGAGTACAGAAGTGCGGTGGAAGGTTTGCGGCGTTATTTTGAACATCCGGCGATTACAACGGACATAATTGTTGGTTTTCCGGGTGAGACAGAGGAGGAATTTGCGGACACGCTGCGGTTCGCAGGGGAAATTGCTTTTTCACAGATTCATATTTTTAAGTATTCAAGGCGTGCAGGAACGGTGGCAGACCGTATGGAGGGACAGCTTACGGAGGAGGTTAAGGCAAAACGTAGTGAAGCCCTGGCATTGGTGGAAAAGCAGCTGGAGCAGAAGTATCGAAGCCTGTTTTCCGGCA
Organism: uncultured Lachnospiraceae bacterium; assembly: GCA_964500085.1. Lineage (GTDB taxonomy): Bacteria > Bacillota > Clostridia > Lachnospirales > Lachnospiraceae > SIG307. The sequence continues at coordinate 3,962 of CAZCON010000009.1, read as the reverse complement.
CGGTGGAATCAGTGCTGCTGGAAGAAGAACTGGAGTATAACGGTGAAAAGTATATGACAGGACATACAACACGTTATGTGAAGGTAGCGGTTCCGTTTGTTTCCGGGAAAACGCTGTCAAACGAAACAGTGGCTGTGAGAATCACAGGAGAGCAGCTGCAGGATGCGGTTTTAGCAACGCTGATACAGTAGGGCGGAGGACGGCTCTGTTGGATGGCGTTGACTGTGCCGGATAAAAAATATTGGTAACTCAGGGCAGAAAAACATTGAAATTTTTTCTAAAATATATTATGATGATAAGTGATAATGGGAAAGCTTGCGGTTAGTGATTTTGAAATAAAGGAGTGTAGAGAGATGCATGAGACATATCAGACACAGTTTTTCAAGGTAGAAAAAAATGTTGCACCGGATGTACATGAGATTCTGGCAACCGTTCATCATGCACTCACAGAGCAGGGGTATAATCCGGTGAATCAGATTGTCGGTTATATTATGTCCGGAGATCCGACCTACATTACCAGTTATGAAAATGCAAGAAGCTTAATTATGAAGGTAGAGCGGGATGAGATTATTGAAGAACTTTTGCGTAATTATATTCGGCGTGAGCTGTGATGGTTTGCACGGACGCAGGAGAGAGGCGGGTACAGATGCGGATTATGGGTTTGGATTACGGTGCGGCGACAGTCGGCGTTGCAATCAGCGATGCACTTTTGCTGACCGCACAAGGAATAGAAACCATTCGGAGAGAGCAGGAGCTACAGCTTCGTAAGACCTATCGCAGAATCGAAGAACTGGTGGCAGAGTACGAGGTTGATCGGATTGTGGTAGGTTTGCCGAAGCACTTAAACAATTCTATTGGAGAACGTGCGAAAAAGGCAGAGGAGTTTGCGGAGGCGCTGAGACGGAGAACAGGGCTTCCCGTAGAGCTTCAGGATGAACGTCTGACTACGGTGGAGGCGCACCGGATTCTGGATGCGGGTGGCGCAGGACTGGAAAAGAAAAAAGCGGTGGTTGATAAGCTGGCAGCAGTGTTAATTCTGCAGAATTATCTGGATCGGATGAATTATGAGAGCAGAAAGGAAATTTAAATGGAACAAAAGCAGGACACGATTCCGTTTGTTACGGAAGACGGTGATGAAGTGATTTTTCACGTGGTAGAGGAGACTCGTATCAACGGAACAAATTATCTTTTGGTACTGGATGATATTGAAGGAGAAGAAACCGAGGCGCTGATTTTGAAGGATACCTCTGCGGAGGGAGAGGCTGAGGCAGTATACGAAATTGTAGACGAGGAAAAGGAGCTGAAGGCGGTTGCTGGCTTGTTCAGTGAACTTTTAGAGGATACGGAATTTGTATTCTGAAGAACAAAAGATGGTTTGAAAGACAAAAAAACAGGGAATTATTTTAATAAACAGATGCATTGTAAAACAGGACAGATTCGGGATTGCGTCTAAACAGAAAATGCGTGCATGGAGAACCGGCCTTTTGCTTGAAAAAGGAGGTATTGTGTGTATGCGTATTTTTCAGAGAGGCTTACAGTGTCAGAGCGTGCGTGATAGGAAGGTTTAGAAGGCTTTTTGAAAGGCTTTGTTTTGTGGTGCACGAAAACAGGAGGTAAATTTTTTTGAGAAGAAGAGGTGTCAGGGCAGCAGTAGCTGCACTGGAAGAAGAGCAGTTTATGACAGAGGAGCAGGTAAACAAGCCGAAGCTCCGTATTATACCGCTTGGCGGTTTGGAACAGATAGGTATGAACATTACGGCATACGAGTATGAGGACAGTATTATCGTGGTGGATTGCGGTCTGGCATTCCCAGAGGATGATATGCTTGGGATTGATCTTGTGATTCCGGATATTTCATATCTGAAAGAAAACATGGATAAGGTAAAGGGCTTATTATTACGCATGGACATGAGGATCATATTGGAGCCCTGCCCTATGTGTTAAAGGAGCTGAATGTACCGGTATATGCCACAAAGCTTACGGTTGGTGTGATTGATAATAAGTTAAAAGAGCACAATATGTTAAAAACGACAAAGCGTAAGGTGATTAAGTACGGTCAGTCTGTAAATTTGGGTGCCTTTCGTATTGAATTTATTCGTGTGAATCACAGCATTGCAGATGCGGCAGCGCTGGCTATCTTTACACCGGTTGGGACAGTTGTGCATACCGGTGACTTTAAGGTGGATTACACGCCGATGTTTTCCGATACCATCGATTTGCAGCGCTTTGCAGAGTTGGGAAAGAAAGGGGTGCTTGCCCTATTGGCTGACTCTACAAACGTAGAGCGTCCGGGCTTTACGATGTCGGAGCGTACAGTGGCGAAGACCTTTGATACAATTTTTGCGGAAAATGTAAATCACCGTTTGATTGTGGCGACCTTTGCGTCCAATGTAGACCGCGTGCAGCAGATTATTTACACGGCGGAGAAGTATGACCGGAAGGTGGTAATCGAAGGCCGTAGTATGGTAAATATCATTTCCACGGCAGCAGAGCTGGGCTATATCAATATTCCGGACAACATTATGATTGATATTGAACAGATAAAAAATTATCCGGAGGAAAAACTGGTACTCATTACCACAGGTAGTCAGGGGGAGGCGATGGCAGCCCTTTCAAGAATGGCAAATTCCACCCATAAGAAGGTGTCGATTGTTCCGGGAGATGCAGTTATTTTGAGCTCACATCCGATTCCGGGAAATGAAAAGCAGGTATCCAAGATTATCAATGAGCTTACCAGAAAGGGAGCAAAAGTAATTACACAGGATACGCATGTTTCCGGACATGCCTGTCAGGAAGAGATAAAGTTAATTTATGCTTTAACAAAGCCGAAGTATGCGGTTCCGCTGCATGGAGAGTACCATCACCGTGTAACGCACGGTCAGCTTGCGGAAAGTATGGGAGTAGCAAAGGAAAGAGTGTTTGTGCTGTCTTCAGGGGATGTGCTGGAGCTGGATGAAGAAAACGGAAGCGTTGTGGATAAGGTTATGGCGCAGGGAATTTTCGTTGACGGTCTCGGCGTAGGAGATGTAGGAAATATTGTATTGCGTGATCGGCAGCATTTGTCCGAAAACGGATTGCTGATTATTGTATTAACGTTGCAGAAGTATACGAACGAGATTCTGGCAGGACCGGATATTGTTTCCCGTGGTTTTGTTTATGTGAGAGAGTCTGAAAATCTGTTAGAGGAAGCAAGAGAGGTTGTGCTGGACGCACTGGACCGCTGCATGGCAAAGAACATCACGGACTGGGGCAAGATTAAGAATGTAATGAAGGATTCTTTAAGCGATTATCTCTGGAAGAAGATGAAACGTAACCCGATGATTCTCCCGATTATTATGGAGGTGGATGCATAATCATGGCAAAGCAGTCACAGCAGGCAAAGGCGGCACTTGATATTCTGGGCTACCTTCTGGGTTTATTATTAAATCTGGTATTCTATGCCGTAGTTGCGTTGGCAATTTATTATGCGGCAACGAAGGTATATGAGTTTTCATATCAGGTGTTCGGCGACCGCGTATGCGAGGCTGCACCGGGACGTGATGTGGAGATTCACATTGAAGAGGGCGAATCCACGATGGAAATTGCGGAAAAGCTTTATATGAACAAAATTGTGGTAAACAAGTACACCTTTTACCTGAAGGTAAAGCTGTTTGAATACAAGATTATGCAGGGAACCTTCGAACTGAATACTTCCATGACCTATGATGAGATACTGGAGGTAATTACCGATTTGACGAATGCAATTCCGGAGGAAACGTAATGATTATCAGTGAGCGGCTGTCAGAGTATATCAAAGCATTAGAATGTGATTTGCCGGAGTATCTGGACAAACTGGAACAACAGGCACTTGCGGCAGAGGTGCCGATTATCAGAAAGGAAGCGCAGGCTTTACTGCGTTTCCTTTTGTGCTTATTAAAGCCTGAACGGATTTTGGAGGTGGGCTGCGCCGTCGGCTTTTCAGC
>CAZCON010000008.1:0-13774 GCA_964500085.1 uncultured Lachnospiraceae bacterium | reverse complement strand
AACAACACTTTTTCCCTTATAGCTTCCTCACAAGGGAAAAAATAAGGGAAAAGTGAAAATTGCATAGATGTTGATAGGCGGGGATGCCCATAAGCCTGATAAGGTAGGTGCATATACAAAAGAAGCCATTGTGATTATTGCGAAAGCAGGCTTTGAGAAAATTACAGTGTTTCAAAATCAGGAGCCGAGGTTTGTTACGATAGCAAAGGGAGAGTTTGAATGAAACTTAGAAATATTATGATTGTGGTAAAAGATATTGAAAAATCAAAGCAGTTTTATCACGACCTGTTTGGTCTGGATATGGTGCTTGACAATGATGGTAATATGATTATGACGGAAGGTCTTGTACTTCAGGAGGAGACGCTTTGGAGGAAGTTTCTTGGGAAGGACATTATTTCGGAGAATAATGCCTGTGAGCTTTATTTTGAAGAACCGGATATCGAAGCCTTTGCCGAAAAGTTGGAACAGCTTTACCCGTCCATTCGATATGTCAACCGGCTGATGGAGCATAGCTGGGGGCAAAAAGTAATTCGATTTTATGATTTGGACGGCAATTTGATTGAGGTGGGAACACCCATGTGAGATTAGGAAATGGTAGAATTGTGACAAAATCATTTATTTTTATGGCTTTGGTAGGAAAGATTGCTATTTTCCATCGATATCGCGCTATACTTCCGAAATAAGAAGCCGGATGAGTTGGCAGAGCGTGGGATAAGATGGTGTATACCGTATACGTGCGAGGATGTGGAAATGAATTGGTGCATTTGTGCATCCTTTTATTATGCCGATTTGAAAAATCACACGGGTTGAAAATTTAAAATCTTACGGATTGAGAATACAAAATCTCACTGGCTGTGATTGAAAAATCTCACGGGTTATAGTATAATGAAAGAAAAAGTGCATATTAAGCAGTGAGAGAGGAGCATGAACTGTGGACAATGAAAAGTATAAACCTCGTTTGGTAGACAAGAAGATAAAAGAATACTTAAAGACGTTTGGTGCAGTTTGTGTCGAAGGACCGAAATGGTGTGGTAAAACATGGACATCGGCCTATCACAGTGCAAGCCAAATATTGATTGGGAGTCCGGAGAATAGTTTTCAAAATAGAAAACTGGCAGAGTTATCTCCGAGTCTGGTGCTGGAGGGGGAAGCTCCGCGTTTGATTGATGAGTGGCAGGAGGTGCCACCGCTTTGGGATGCGGTTCGCTATGAGGTTGATAAGAGGGCAAAGAAGGGACAGTTCCTTATGACCGGTTCTGCTACCCCGAATCATAAGGGAATCATGCATAGTGGCGCAGGACGAATCGCTAAGCTCAAAATGCGTCCCATGTCGTTATATGAGTCAGGAAATTCTTCCGGTGTAGTTTCGTTGACAGAATTTCTTGACGGAACCGTAAAACCTGCAATGACAGGAGAAGTAAATCTCAGGCAACTGCTTGAACTGATTGTACGCGGTGGGTGGCCGGGAAATCTTGATGTTCCGATGAAGCAGGCAGTTCTTCTTCCGATCGAATATTTAAATGCCATTATTGATGATGATGTATTTCGGATAGATGGCATAAAGCGTGATGCAAGAAAAATCCGCTTGCTTTTAAAATCGCTTGCCAGAAACGAAAGCACTACTGCGACCAATAAGAAACTGAAAAACGATATTAAGGAAATTGACGATGAAGACATTAACATAGACACGGTGGCAGAATATCTGGATATATTTAACAGATTGTTTATTACCGAGAATCAGCCGCCGTTTTCCTCACGTGTTCGTTCTTCTGTCAGAGTAAAGCAAGCGGAGAAACGACATTTTGTTGACCCGTCTCTTGCATGTGCGATTCTTGGGGTTACTGCGGAACGATTGATTGGTGACCTTGAAACGGCGGGATTTATGTTTGAGGCACTGTGTGAGAGGGATTTGAGAATTTATGCCGAGGCTTGTGATGCGGCTTTGTATCATTATCAGGACTATGCAGGAAAAGAGATAGATGCAGTTGTTGAGTTCAAAAGCGGCGACTGGATTGCGTTTGAGATAAAGCTTGGAGCAAATCAGATTGATGCTGCAGCAGAAAATTTGATTTCGATTCGTGACGCTATCGCACAAGAGGAAAAGGGAGTGCCGCCGAAGGCACTTTGTGTGATATGCGGAATGGCAAATGCGGTGTATCGCCGTTCTGATGGTGTATACGTTGTGCCGATTACGGCGTTAAAAAATTAGGGTGTGTTTTTAGCACTGCATTTTTTGATTGGAAACAAAACTTTAACATTTCTATGGTACACTATACGCAAAGTTTGTTTCTTTCTGGCTTTGTCCGGCGTAGAGGGAACGTAACTATAAATTTGTGGAGGGACTGCCATGTTTCAAATATTAGTGGTAGAGGATGATAAGGAGCTCAACCGCACGGTATGCTCGTTTTTAAACAACAGCGGGTATGAGGCGGTGGGGTGTTTTAACGCAAATGAAGCCTATGACGCGTTATATGACAGTATGTTTGACCTTATTGTGTCGGATATTATGATGCCGGGAACGGATGGCTTTGAGTTTGCTCGGAATGTGCGGGATACGAACGCGGAAATCCCCATTCTTTTTATGACTGCCCGTGATGACATTGCCTCGAAACAGCGGGGGTTCCGGATTGGTGTGGACGACTATATGGTGAAACCGATTGATTTGGACGAGCTGTTTTTGCGGATTGGGGCGCTGCTGCGCCGGGCGAAGATTGCAGCCGCCAGAAAGCTGGAAATAGGCAGGTTTTTCATGGATGCGGACGAGCACACTGCGTATCTGGGCGACGAGGAAATCAGTCTGACGAATCGGGAGTTTTCCATCCTGTATAAGCTGCTTAGCTATCCAAAGAAGACCTTTACCCGCACCCAGCTGATGGATGAATTTTGGGATGCGGATACCGATACAGCACCGCGGGCAGTCGATGTGTACATGACAAAGCTTCGCGCAAAGCTGGCAGACTGTGATGATTTTGAAATCAAGACGGTTCACGGACTGGGGTACAAGGCGGTGATGAAATGAGAAAGAGAACCCTGTGGCAGAGGCTTCTTTGTGCAATTTACAGGTATCTGTTGTTTTTCCTGCTGGTTGCGTTTTTGGTAAGCTGTACCATGTCCTTGTTTGTCAGTATACTGGCAAAGGACTTAGGGCTTGTACTGACGGGGGAGAATTTAAACCGTGCGGCAAAGCTGACTTTTTTAAGTGTAATTTTGTTAAGTGTCCTGTTTACTACCATTGATGTAGTCAGACGGAAGCTCACGACCGAAAAAATCACAGGGCATATTACCGCTGCCACAAGAGAGCTTGTGCAGGGAAATTTTGCAATACGGATTGCGCCTGTGAACAGGTTTGGCATGGATGAAAATTATAATGAGATTATCGCCTGCTTTAACAAAATGGCGCAGGAGCTGGGTGGTCTGGAGACGCTGCGTACCGATTTTATTGCCAATGTATCCCATGAAATGAAAACCCCGCTTGCCGTGATGCAAAATTACGGAACACTTTTGCAGGCACCCGGTCTGTCCGAGGAAAAACGGATGGAGTATGCGAAGGGGGTTACGGACGGTTCCCGACGTCTGGCGGACATGATGACGAATATTTTGAAGTTAAACCGGTTGGAAAACCAGCAAATCTACCCGCAGATCACGAAATTTAATCTGGGGGAGCAGCTTTGCGAATGCCTGCTGCAATATGAAAATGTATGGGAGAAGGCAGAAATTGAAATTGATACAGAAATTTCGGAAAATGTAACCGTTCAGGCAGACAGCGAGCTGTTGAGCCTTGTGTGGAACAACCTTTTTTCCAATGCCTTTAAGTTTACGCCCGCAGGCGGAACGGTTTTTGTCAGTCTGACGGCGGACGAAGCCTATGCTACAGTCAGGGTAAAGGACACCGGCTGCGGTATGACGGCGGAGGTGGGCAGCCATATTTTTGAAAAATTCTATCAGGGGGATGGCTCCCATGCCACGCAGGGCAATGGTCTTGGACTTGCGCTGGTGAAGCGGGTGGTGGATATCATTCACGGTGAGATTAGCGTGGAAAGCACGGTTGGGAAAGGAACGACCTTTACGGTCAGGATACGGAGGGCGTAAGATGGACTGGAAGAAGATTGGAAAGAGGCTTTTGTTTCCTCCGCTTGCGATTTGTCTGGTATTGCTTCCTCTTGCAACGGTATGGCTGACAGGTGCCATGGTGTTTTGGGAGGAAACAGACCCGGTTCGTATTGCCTCCTATGTTGTGGCGTTTTATACGCTGCTTATCTGGTGCGTGCGCTTGCCGAAAATTATTCGTTTTTTTCAGAATGTGAAGAATGAAAATAAATATGTGAAAACATGGTTAGACGACGCGCGACTTCGCGTGAACATAACCCTGACCGGCAATGTTTTGTGGAACGGTGCTTACGCAGCCTTACAGCTTGGCCTTGGCATATATCATAAATCGGCATGGTTTTATTCGCTTTCTGCGTATTATTTTCTCTTGGCAGTCATGCGATTTTTCCTTGTACGGTATACCCTGCGCCACAGACCGGGAGAAAAAATGCGGCAGGAGCTGAAACGCTACCGGGCCTGCGGCTGGATATTTCTGTTGATGAATCTGGCACTGTCCGGTATGATGCTGTATATGATTCGTGAAAACCGTAGGATGAGTCATCACGAGATTACAACCATTGCGATGGCAGCCTATACCTTTACGGCATTTAGTGTGTCGATTGTGAGTGTGATTCGTTACCGAAGGTATCACAGTCCGGTTTTGTCTGCTTCCAAGGCAATCTCTCTGGCTGCGGCATGTGTGTCTATGCTGACGTTGGAAAATGTTATGCTGACTACGTTTGGCAAAGCGCAAATGACACCGCAAATCCAGCTGCTGTTCCTTAGTATCAGCGGTGGAGCAATCTCAGTCTTTTTGATTGTCATGGCGGTTTATATGCTTGCGTGGAGCAACAAAAAAATGAGATGTAGGGAGAATTAAAACATGGAAAACAAAGAAACTTTTAAGCTGACTTATTCTGCCGGACAGCAGGAGGAAATTCAGTCGATTCGTGAAAAGTATATGCCAAGGGAGAAAAGTAAGATGGAGCAGCTTCGCGCTCTGGATGCCGGCGTAAACAAAAAAGCCACGATGGTGTCTATTCTTGTTGGCGTAATCGGAACCTTGATTATGGGGGCAGGCATGAGCTTTGCCATGTCTGACCTTGGTGGGATATTTGGCAAGAATGCGCTTCTGATCGGTATCGTGGTCGGCAGCCTTGGAATTGCAATTCTTGCCTGTGCCTACCCGCTGTATCATCATACCCTGAAAAAAGAGCGGGAGAAAATCGCGCCGGAAATCCTTCGGCTGACCGATGAGTTACTAAAGCCGTGATACAGCCGGTGTTTGATAAGACGTAAGGGACGGTGCAGTTTGTCTGAATCAATGGAAAGGCGGTGGAAACGGTGTATCTTGTGCTGTGTGAGGATGAACCGGAGTTTGCAGAGGAGCTTGGGAGGGAACTAAAGGGCTTTTTTGAAAAAAAGAAATGGAGTGTGAAATCAGCTGATGGCAGCGGTTATGAGGAGGATACGGAACCGATGAAGACGAAAAAAGCAGTATTATATGACGGTGGGCGCTGTATTTGTAGTAATGCTCCTTTTAAACGGAGTGCTGTTTTATTCCTCCAAGTGTTCCGGAGAATATCTGCAATCGGAAAATGTCTGGGGGGTGTCCCAGTATGTGAAAGCCTCCGATTATAGCAAGCGGCGGCTGCTGATTGAGGAACTGCCGGAAAATCCGGAGCAGGCCATGGAAAAGCTTCGTGCTACCAGTAAATGCAGGCCCTTTTGCCGCTCCTTCAAAAAGCTAAGTACAATGTATCCCCCGACAAGCAGCAGAATAAAGCTTGTGAGATTAAATTTCAACGCGGTAATTATTCCGCGGTTTTCCCCTAGCACAGGCACCACATCTGCAAGTTTTGCATAATCCTCTCCCGTCTTTATAAGATTCCGGTATACGAAAGAAGTCTCTGCGTTAAACAACGGATTTCCCTTCATCACATCCACATTTTCGTGAACAGCCTGCTTCAATATGCCAGACAATATCCGAGGGGGGAATATCGTGCTGTGCAATTTGTGGAGAAACTTCAAGGCTTTTTCAGCAGACGTAAGCCGTTGCTGTCTCTTATGACATGGGAGCTAAAGAAAGTATTGATTTCCCAGAAGGGTCTTGTTGTATTTGTGCTTTTGGGATATCTTGCGTATTCGGCTTCTACGGAGTCTAACTATTTGGATTTTCGGAGCAGATATGTAACCCACTGGTATGAGGAGTATTCCGGAACGATTGATGAAGCGAGGGTGACAGAAATCAGAGAAAAAAAGGAATCGCTGGAATACTGGGTGGCTCTATGGGCAAATGCCAAGGAACAGCTGGAGCAGGCAGAAAAAGGCTATGCATATTATCAGAAAAGCGGCATTTTACTGGAGCTTATGGATACAACGGCATATGAGCTTTTACTTGTAAAGGACAAAAAGACCATTTTACGAAATTATCTGTATACACTGCTGACGGTAGTAATGATGTTATCCGGCAGTATGGCTTGTGAGAAAGCAGCGCATATGGATGTATTGCTATATACGTTCTACAACGGTAGAAAAAGAATCCTCTTGCGAAAAGTGATAATTATGGTGGGAATCTGTGTGACCACAACGTTTTCCATTCATTTGGTGCAGTTTTTTCAAATCGGGCGGGTGTTTGATTATGTAAATCAAACCGCTCCGGCGCAGTGTATTTCCTGTGCGCGAATCGTTCCGGCACAGCTTACCATCCGTCAGTATATGATAGGGCTGTATGCGGTGCGCTGTATGATTTCGGTTGCCATGGGGAGCGCAGTGATGGCTGCCAGCAGGCGCTTTGGGCGGATTGCGACTATTGCGCTGGGCGTAGTTCTGCTGTTCGTACCAATAGGCATGGTGGCGCTTTACCTCCGGGGAGTAGGCGGTATGCTATAGACAAGAGGGAGCTTCCCGTGAGGCTTGTGGCGGGATGGCAGCATAGGAGAGGGAAGACCGGAAATAAATTGACGGGAACCGTAGAAAATGATACAATAAGGAACGGACGGTTATGAGGCGCTAACGGAATGAGCGATTGGGCGGCAGTATGTGAAAAGCATATGAGGCGAATTAAGGAAAAGGAGAACTGCCATGTACATCACAAATGTTTTGGATTTAATTGGAAATACCCCGCTGGTAAGTCTGGAGAAAACAACCGGTCTGTCGATTTATGCAAAGGCAGAGTTTTTGAATCCGGGGGGAAGTATTAAGGACCGTATTGCGCTCAATATGTTAGAGGAAGCGGAAAAGAGCGGTGCGCTAAAGCCGGGCATGACGATTATTGAGCCGACCTCCGGAAATACCGGTATTGGTCTGGCACTGTGCGGTGTGCGGAAGGGCTATAAGGTGATTATTGTGATGCCGGAGAATATGAGTGAGGAGCGTAAGAAAATCATTCATGCGCTTGGAGCAGAGCTTGTGCTGACACCGCCTGAGCTCAGCATTGCCGGTTCTGTACAGAAGGCAGAGGAGCTTGCGTCCTCCTCGGACAAATATTTTGTGCCGCAGCAGTTTGAAAATCCGGCAAATCCGCAGGCACACTATAAGACGACTGCAAGAGAAATCGTAGAGCAGCTTGGGAAAAAAATTGATATCTTTGTGTCCGGTATCGGCAGCGGCGGTACGCTGCAGGGCATTGCAAGTTATTTGCTGGAGCAGAATCCGGACTGTAAGGTGGTGGCGGTAGAGCCAAAGAACGTGTCCGCACTCCTTGGTCATGAGCCGGGACTACACCAGATACAGGGTATCGGTGACGGCTTTATACCGGCGGTATTAAATACGGATATGATTACGGATATTGTGGAAGTATCGGATGATGATGCCATCAACACCGCAAGAGAATTGGCAAGAGTGCAGGGACTCCTGGTCGGCACCTCCTCCGGTGCCAATGTCTGGGCGGCAAAGAAAATGGCAGAAAAGTATGGAAAAGATAAAGTGATTGCTACTATTTTAGCGGACAGAGCAGAGCGGTATTTCAGTACGTCGCTCATTTAGAAGGGACGGAAACGTCGCGGATGTGAGGAAAAGTGAAATAATGAGGATATGGAAACCGGAATGTACGAAATGAACGTTCCGGTTTCGTTATTATATAAAAATTTTCAAAAATCACCCAATGAACCCATTCTTTTTGACACTTTTATGAATGAAAGGCGGTGAAAAGCAATGAAATCCGATAGTTTGGAGCGGTATGTAGAAAAGGTATATGGTTACGCAATGAACCACACCTATTCCAGAGAGGAGGCAGAGGAGTTGTCCCAAGAGATTTTATATACTGCGGTACGGGAGCTGCCGAAGCTGAAGGATGAGAGTAAATTTGAACCTTGGTTTTGGGGCGTGGCGTGCAACGTGACCAAAAGCTACCGGCGGTTTATGGGAAAACAGCGCGCGATGTATTCCTATGACACATTGGAAATGTTGACCTATGAAGAGGAATTTTCAAAAGGGCAGGAAGAGGCGTATGATGCGCTTCGGACGAAAATTGCTGTGTTGTCCGCTATCTATCGGGATATCATTGTTCTTTATTATTATGACGACCTTTCCGTAAAGAAAATCTCTGAGAAGTTAAACATTCCGGAAGGTACGGTTACATGGTGGCTTTCGGAGGCTCGGAAGAAACTCAAAAAGGAGTGTGACACTATGAGGGAGTCTGCATTAAGACCGATTGAATTAGAAATTTGCATCAGTGGAGCAGGAAACTATAACGGGACTACCAGTCCGTTTCCGCATGTTTACATTAGTGATGCGTTGTCCCAAAACATCTTATATCACTGCTATGAACAGATAAGAACCGTGGAAGAACTGGCAAATATCTGCGGTATACCGGCATACTATGTGGAAGAACGTGTGGATAATCTAATAAAGAGAGAAGCGATATCCGAACCGGTAAAGGGAAAGTACAGAACCGAGTTTATGATTTATTCTGATAAAGTAAGTGAGTACGGGGAAAAAGCGGGGAGCGTATTTGAACCGATGGTAGCCGATATGGTGAATGCTATGAGAACGCTGGCCGGTACGCTACGACGGTTGGCACTGGAGCTACCATGCACATTTGATGAGCAATCATCAATATCCGGCGCGGGGCTTGGGAAGGGAACAATCCGCAAATAGAGGGACTGCCGGGACCTATTTCCACACTTCCTATCATTTCGGTGGGTTCGATTATCGGAAAATGATGGGGTGTAATCAGATAAATGTATGTGAAAATCTACTTGACGAGAAAGAAGTCACCGATACAGAATCGGTTGCCCTTGCCATCGAAGAAGGCTATAATATTAGAAGAGACGAAAAACTTACCGTTGCCGTACCGGCATTTACCAAGGCACAGTACGAGAAATTCACAAAGCTGGCAGAGGAGGCATTCGCACCGGTAATCGATGCATACAAAGAAGCAGTGCGAAAGTACGTTGCCGGCTATAAAAAACTTTTTCCACCACACTTGGAAGACGACGTGGACCGAGCTTGTAACTACATGTTTCTGACCTTGTACGCCGTAGACATCTGCGACTTGGCAAAGGAGAAAGGATTGCTGACCCCGCCGTCTGACGGAAGTGTGTGCGATGTGCTTGTGCAGTATAAGTAAATAGGAAGTTTGTATTAAAAAAACATTTAATGCATATAACGGACTGCGTTTATATTCATTAAATAGTTGAGTTTCTGTATATAATATGCTACAATAGTATGCAGAAATGGAGGATACAGTATGCACAAATTCGACTATTCTTTTTTAAACAACGGCTTATTGCCGGCTAATCTTATAAACTTAATATCCAGTATCGCATCCTTGAAAACCATGGCAGGCGTCAGGAAGGAAGAGTATGCAAACGTATTTAATGAACTTGAGGCGGTGGCCAAGGTTCAATCGGTAAAAAGCTCTAATGCAATCGAAGGAATTGTTACTAGCGATGAACGTATTGTTGCCATTGTAAATCAGGATAGTGTACCGCTAAATCGTACCGAAGGTGAAATCGCCGGTTATCGAGATTCGCTTAATGCAATCCATGTATATCATGATACTTTGGACATAAGACAAGCTGATATTTTAAGATTGCACGAAATGATGATGCAGATTGCCGGATATGAGTACGGCGGACGATACAAAACAGGTGATAATTATATTATTGAGGAGGATAAAAGCGGGAACAGAAGAGTGAGATTCAGACCGACACCGGCACATGAAGTTACGGAAGCTATGGAGCAACTGGAACTGGCGTATATGGAGGCACGAAATGATGCCAATATTAACCAGCTTCTGTTGATTCCTTGTGTGATACTTGACTTTTTGTGTATTCATCCCTTCAGGGACGGTAACGGTAGAATGTCAAGATTGCTTTCGTTGCTTTTACTTTACAAGAACGGATATGATGCGGGAAAGTATGTTTCCTTTGAGGAACAGATAAACAATTATAAGGCATATTATTATGAGGCATTGCATCAGTCTTCAATCGGTTGGCATGAAAATCAGAATTCGTACATTCCTTTTATTGAAAATTTTCTGTCTACCTTATATATGTGCTATAAGGAGTTAGATAAACGTTTTGCCGTTATAAATGGGAAAAAGATAACAAAAAAAGCAAGAATCGAAGCTACCGTTTTGAATAGTTTAGTGCCAATCTCCAAGGCAGAGATTTGCGGTATTTTACCGGATGTCAGTCCTACGACGGTTGAGGTTGTTTTAAGCAAGATGGTAAAGAACGGGCATATTAAGAAAATAGGACAATCGAGAATGACACGATATATTAAGGCTTGAGACAAGAAAGGGCTGTTGCAGGAATGCGGCGGAGCTTTTGACGGTTCGGAATGTCGAGCATAATGGACGGCTGCGGAAGTACTATCATATCACATCTTTGGGGCTTGCAAGGCTAGCAGAGTTCAAAGAGGAGTGGACGGAACTGCGTTTTATTTATCAATTTGTGACGAAGGGAGAGAAAAACGATGAAGAAGAGTGATTTTCTTGCTTGTATTAGGTTCCCCTATTTGGATTTCTTTGTTGGCAGCAGTAGTTATTGTCTTGCTTTCTGTCTATCTTGTCCTTTGGACGGTGGACGTGACGCTATGGGTGGCAGAGCTTGCGTTAGGTGCGAGAGCGCTTGCAGGCGTGTTAGAATGTTTGGTAGGCATGGTACAGGCAAATGTGTGGGCAGGTGTTGCATTGTTTGGCGTTAGCCTTTTTCTTGCCGGACTTGGTATCTTTGGATTTTATGCCTGCCTGTATGTATCTAAAGGGATGTGTAGTCTTAGCGAGAAACTGTTTCGTTTCCTTAAATTTCGTTTTATCAGAAAGGAGGCTATCCAATAATGAAAAAAAATAAGAAAAAAATCTTTCGAATCGCGGCTTTGTTGTGCACGGCGGGTCTTGCTATTAGCGTGCTGAGCCTTTTTGCGGTAGGCTTTGATATTAAGAAGCTGGGTACGGCAGTTTATGAAACCAACACATATAGTATCAATGAAGAATTTGATAGAATCGAAATGGATAGTTACACTGCGAATATTCAGTTTTTGCCATCTACGGACGGCGTATGCAAAGTCGTTTGTTATGAGGAAGAAAAGATAAAGCATTCTGTCAGGGTACAGGACGGAAGCCTTGAAATCAAAGCGACAGATATGCGGCATTGGTACGACTATATCGGGATGTCGTTTGAAAAATCCGATGTAACGATATACCTTCCGGAAACTGAGTACAACGCTTTGACGGTAAAGAGTAATACAGGTGATATCGAAATGCCGGAGGATTTTTGGTTTGAAACGGTTACGTTAAAAACCGATACGGGAGATATTTGGTGGAGCGCGCCGGTAGAAGATACGCTGCGTCTGCATACAGACACAGGAAGTATCGAAGTTAAGACTACTACTGCAGGAGAAATCATTGCAGGTACGGATACGGGAAGGATTACGATAGATGGCGTGGCGGTGGAAGGCATGCTTGACATGGAAACCGCTACAGGAAGAATTAAGCTATCCGAGGTAAGCTGTAAAAACATAAATGTAAAGGGTAGTACGGGAAGCATTACCTTGAAACACACCGTCGCCTTAGGGGATTGCTTTGTCAGTAGCGGCACGGGAGATGTGTTTTTTGAGAGCTTTGACGCCGCGTCCATCCTTGTAAAGACCGGTACGGGAGATGTGGCGGGAACCCTGCGTTCGGAAAAAAGGTTTGTAACCGAAACCGGTACAGGAAATATCAGCGTGCCGAATACGAGTACCGGCGGCACCTGTGAGATAACCACCGGTACAGGCGATATTGAAATAGAGTTGGAAGGAAACTAGCATCGTATTATGGTAAAAACAAAGGAAAAAATGACAGAGGATTAAGCGTAAATGCTTTTTACTCTGCCTTTCTTTGCGTAAAGAAATCGTACTGGATGCAATGAGACGGAATGACTGCATTCTCTCCTACGCACATAAGCGGTAGAAGGGAATGTTCATAAGTTACTCCCGAAACCACGAAGAAAGAGTCCCGTGTTCTTACTCTATAGCCGCTCCTTTTAGAAAAAAGTGGAAAAACATGAAAAATCCCTCAAAAAAGTGCTTGCAAAATAAAAAAAGTGATGTTATAATGATAAACGGACTTTTTTCGAAAGGAGTGAAATGAAGTGAAGGTAAGATCTTCCGTAAAACCGATTTGCGAAAAGTGCAAAATCATTAAGAGAAAGGGCGCAATCAGAGTTATCTGTGAGAACCCGAAGCACAAACAAAGACAGGGCTAAGACCTTTGCTTTGTAGGGAGTTTCCCTGAAAGCAGGTCGTTTCAATAAATACCGTAAGGTAGATAGAGGAACAGTTCTTGCTTTTTGTGTTACAAGCCCCTGTAAACGGACGGTTTGCAGTGGGTACATTGTGATATTGTGGACGTGTGTCAATACGATACACGCGGTTGCGTGTTGGCTGGCGGAAGCTTTTTGGTGTGAAAGGACTTCCGGTTTTTGACATTGCGTTTTAGAGATGGTGTCATTATCACCCTCTCTTTCGGCACGGGAAACACTGTTGCTGTCACAATTTAAAGCGGCTGGCGACTGCATTGCAGTCAAATCCCATTTCTTAAGAAGTGGGCTGTCCGAAAGGGCAAAGGGCGGTTTTCCGCCAGAGAAACTATTTTAAACTATTTAACGGAGGTGTAATACGCACATGGCTCGTATCAGTGGTGTAGATTTACCAAGAGAGAAACGTGTAGAAATCGGCCTTACCTATGTTTACGGTATTGGCAGAGTAAGTTCCAACAAGATTCTTGCCAAGGCAAATGTAAATCCGGACACTCGTGTGAAGGATTTGACCGATGAAGAGGTTGCAAGGATTCGTGATGTCATCGATGCAGATTATATGGTAGAGGGTGATTTGAGACGTGAAATCGCCTTAAACATCAAGAGATTGCAGGAAATCGGTTGCTACAGAGGCATTCGTCACAGAAAGGGTCTTCCGGTTCGCGGTCAGAATACGAAGAACAACGCAAGAACCAGAAAAGGTCCGAAGAGAACTGTTGCGAATAAGAAGAAGTAATATAAGGAGGATTTGTCATGGCTAAGAAGTTAGCAGCAAAGAAAGTGGCTAAAAAGCGTGTCAAGAAGAACGTGGATCGTGGACAGGCACACATTCAGTCATCTTTTAATAATACAATCGTTACGCTTACAGATGCAGAAGGCAATGCTCTTTCCTGGGCAAGTGCAGGTGGATTAGGATTCAGAGGCTCCAGAAAGTCTACTCC
>CAZCON010000007.1:0-15093 GCA_964500085.1 uncultured Lachnospiraceae bacterium | reverse complement strand
CGCTGCCAAACTGCCGTCCCGGTCCATAATCATGAAGCATCAAATCATGCGTTCCAAGTACCCCCGGATATCCCATAATCCGTTTTTCAATTTCTCCCACCAGCTCCTCCTCTGCCGCCTTCCCAAGCAACGGATCCAGCGTTTCCCGCACAAGGCTGACTCCGCTGTAAAGAATAAACAGCGCAACGGCAAGTCCCATATAGCCATCCAGCTCCAGACCGGTAAAATGCGACAATACCGTTGCCAGAATGACTACGCCTGTAGCAATCACATCGTTCCGGCTGTCCGTCGCCGTCGCTAAAAGCGTCTGGGAATGAATCCTTTTTCCAATGGTATGGTTAAACAGTGCCAGCCACAGCTTTACCCCAATGGCAGCCGCCAGCACTGCGACCGAAATCCATGAAAACTCTACCGGCTCCGGCCGCAGGACTTTTCCGAAGCTTTCCTTAAACAGCTCCACGCCGATTACCAGTATCATGACGGACACGGTCAGTCCCGCCAGATATTCATACCGGGCATGCCCGTAGGGGTGCTCTTTATCCGCAGGCCGGCTTGCCATTTTGAAGCCTAAAAAACTGACAATTCCGGAGGAGGCATCTCCAAGATTATTAAACGCATCAGCCGTAATTGCCACGGAAGCCGTCAGGGAGCCCAGTAAAAACTTCACGGCAAATAAAAACACATTGCAGACAATCCCTACAATACCGGAAAGCCTTCCATAAGCGGCTCTCACCTCCGGTCTCTGCGATTCCCGGTAGTTTTTCACAAACCATTTTACAAGCAAATTTGTCATTTTCTTCTCCTTCCGCAGCCTTCCATTTTACGGCATTTCCTTTGTTTTTTCGCTCTGCTCTGTTTCCTCCGCCACTGCCCGAATCATAACCAGACCGAAGGGGCCCAAAATCACCCCGAAAATTCCAAACAGCTCCACACCCACATACACTGCCATTAGCGTATAAAGCGGCGGGATTCCGATACGGCTTCCCAAAAGCTTCGGCTCCAGCCCCTCCCGCACCAGCAGGCAAAGCAGATACATGATGGCAAGCACTGCCACCTGAAAATACGATCCCTGCAGTATACTGACAATTGCCCAGGGCACCAGAACAAGTCCGGAGCCAAGCACCGGGAACGCATCAAGCACTGCCACGCCGATGCCAAGCAAAAGCGCATACTCTTTTTTTATAAACAAAAAGACAATCGTGCAAATCAATGCAATCAGCAGAATCAAAATACACTGGGTTTTCAGATATGCCACTCCCGCCTCCGAAAGCCTCCCCATTATCTGCTTTGCTTCCTCGTAAAAGGGGCTCTTCCGGCAGCCTCCTGCATACCTCTCTCGGTCACTCAATAGCAGCACAGCCGCCACAAATGCAATGATAATACCTGTCACTCCGTATGCCACCGAGCCAAGAAGCGCAACCGACCGTTTGGAAAGTGCCGGCAGCATTTCCTCGTTTATTGTTTTTCCGATACGTGTAAGTCCTGTCTGCATCAGTTCCCCTGCTGTCCCGGACTCCAGTGAAAACCAGCCGTCTACCCTGCAGCAAAGCCGTTCAGCTGCTTCCGTCAGTGCCTCCCGGCAGCTTCCATAATTTTCCATCAGGCGTACCAGCTGCTCTGCCAGAAGCTTTCCAAGAAAAAAGATTCCTGCCAAAAGCGCCGCCAGAAGTAGCAGCAGTAGTACCGCGCCGCTCACACTCACGGGAATCCGCAGCTTTTTTTGCAAAAAGACTGCCGCCGGACGCACCGCCGCTGCCAGCAGATACGCCGCAACAAAGGGCACAAACAGCGGCAGTGCAAAGCGAAATGCCAAGTAAACTGCCGCCGTGATTCCGGCGATTTTATAAAGCCGCACATATTTTTTCTGAAAAACCCCTGCCTTTTCCATACCGCCGCGCTCCCTTCTGTCCAATCCGCTCCTACGCTTTCAGTATGTCCCGACAGAATCCGCGCTATCATACTACATTACTGACAACTCTACCAGTTTCTTCATTCTCCTCTCTGTCAGCTTTCTCCGGCAATTCAAGGCACTAAAGCTCAATTACAAGAAATTCCACGCCGCAAACCGTCTGCGTACTCACTTTTCCTGCCGCACGCTCCTTTGCAAAATCCTCTTCCGGCCGGTTTTTATCTAAAATCAATTTCGTTCCGATGCTTACGCCCCTTGCTTTTTTCTCTTCTGCGACTTCTGCCTCGTGTACGAGAATTTTCGCAAGAATGTCCGGCGTACAGTCACTCGAATCCAGTACCAGATTGTAATTAGAATAATTAAAATATTCTATTCCGTAAATATCCCTGTAACGGCGATCCTCCGTTGCCGCGCGTTCCTTCAGACTTTCCTTACACTCTTCAACAGAGGCATAGGCCTCCACCTGACCACGGCTGGCATCTGCCATCACACGGGCAGCTGCCACGGAAAGATTTACCGACAAAAACACCTTAAAGGAATCTTCCACAAAATTCCACGCAAGGCGGGAATCAAACAAAAGCTTTTTCCCCTTCTGCTCCTTCGAAATCCGCGCCGTGGTATCGTCAATCATATGGTCATATTTATGGTCCTTTTCCATCATTTTATTCATTTCAAGCACGCTGACGCCATGCTCCTCCGCAATCTGACGTATCACCTTTCCTGTGGAAAAAATTTCATAACCATATTCTGCCTCTAATATTTTTCCCAATGTGGACTTCCCGCTTCCTAAATTTCCGGTCAACGTAATATGCATTTTTCTGCCCTGCCTTTCTTCTTGTTCCCGCTTCACACCGTTCTTTATCTGACGGATACCGCTTTATTGCATCTGATTAAAAATAGCTGCCATCGGAGAATCCTCTGAAAGAATCACCGTCTTATTCTGTCCCGTCAGGGAAGCCTTTGCCGCATCCAGTGCACGCACAAAGGTATAAAACTCACTGCGTGACTCATCGCCGTATACTGCAGACAGAATCCGCATATATTCTGCTTCGCCCTCTGCAATCAGCTTCTGTGCTTCTGCCTCTGCCTCAGAGAGCTTGACGGTAACCTCATTATCCGTCTGGGTCCGAATCATCGTAGCCTCTGCCTCGCCCTCCGCAGTATACTGCGCCGCAATATTATTCCGTTCGGAAATCATACGCTCATATACTGCCGTTTTGTTATCACTCGGCAAATCCAGATGCTTCGTTTCAACGGAAACCAGATCTATCCCATACTGACTCATCGAGGAACCGATATACTCCCGGATTGCCTCGCTCAGCTCGCCGTCCCTGCCACTGATTACTTCTGTCTGTTCCATACTTGAAATAACATTTTTTACCGCATTATACACGGTTGTATTAATTCGGTCTTCCGCATAGCCTCTGGAATTTAGCGTCTGTATAAACAGCTGCGGGTCAGAAATCCGCCACAAAACAAAGCAGTCGCATACCATGTTCTTCTTATCCATGGTAATCACCTCCGACGGCCGCAAATCATATACCAGCATTTCCTTCGGAAGCGTGTCAACCGTCTGAATAAACGGTATTTTCAGACTAAGCCCCGGTTCCGACATAATATTGACAACCTTGCCAAATTGCTTGACTAATTTATACTCATCCTGCTCCGTAACCACAAAACAGGTCTGGGAAAGCAAAAAAAGGACAAACACTACAATTCCGGCACCAATCCACTTTGCCGCACCCGACCTTTTCGGGTATCTTTCCAAATTCTCTTCCATACCATTTTCCTCCTTCTGCCTACTGCGTTACCGTTCCGGCCGCCGTTCCTCTGCTGCCGGAATCCAAAGAATCCAGCGGCAGCCACTTTTCTACTGAGCCGCCGCTGCTGTCAATAATCAGCTTCAGCTCCGGAAGCAGTTCTTCCATCGTCTCATAATACATTCTCTGCTTCGTAATCAACGGGTACTTAATATACTCTTCATAAAGTGCATTAAAACGTGCTGCCTGTCCCTCTGCCTCATTGATACGTGCTTCCTTGGAAGCCTCCGCTTCCTTTAATATCTTATCCACCTGTGCTTCTGCCGCCGGAAGCTTTTCATTCCGGTACTTATTCGCGTTATTGATAGCGGTTTCCTTTCCCTGCTTCGCAGTCTCTACCGCTTTAAACGCTTCCATTACCTCCGTTGTCGGCGGCTCCGCGTCCTGAATTGTAATGTTCACAAGCTGAATCCCAATATCCTGCTTCTCCAGCTCTGCCATAATCTTTTCCCTGATTTCCGCCTGAATCTCGCTTTTTCCTGTGGTAATCACACTGTCTACCGTGTTTCTCCCCACTATGGAACGAATGCAGGACTGTGCCATGTTTTTTAAAATTGTTACCGGCTTCTCCGAGGCATACAACGCCTTAACCGGGTCAGAAATTTTATATTCCACATAAAAATCCACATTTACGAAATTATAGTCAGACGTAATCATTAACGACTCATCTTCCCACGTTGTATTCGTCGTCTCATCATAACCGATGGCAAACCCCTGAATCGTAGTATTTACCTTTGTAACATTCTGTATGAACGGAATCTTCACGTGAAGTCCCGGTTCACTTACCGTACTCGGCACGCCAAAGGTAGTAACCACAGCCTGCTCCTGCTCCTTAATCGTGTAAAAGGAATTTCCTAAAATAACCAGCACCACAATAGCTGCTGCTACCAAACCAATTCCTTTCAGCACAGACCTTGTTGTTTTATCCATTGCTTCCTCCTTTTATGCGGCACCTGCCGCTCTGTATTCCCTAAGCTATCTGTTTCCGGTCAGTCTGCACCCCTACCGCAGCAAATACTCTGCCAGCTCTGCCGGCGTTGCCGCCAGATGCACTGCGCCTGCTGTCCTCAGCTCCTCTTCCTCCCCGAAGCCATATAACACACCCACAGTCGGAATCCCCACTGCAGCAGCTCCAAGCACATCATACTTCCGGTCACCCACCATAATCACATCCCCTATATCAGTAATTCCGTTCTGCTCCAGGGCATAACGGATTACCTGCTCCTTTGTACTGCGGTTCATTGCATAATCATCCGCGCCGCAAAGCATGGTAAAATACTTTGCCAAATCAAAATGCTCCATAATCCGTACTGCAAACCGCTCCGGCTTCGAGGTGGCAAGAATCAGCTTCGCTCCCTGCTCCGACAACGCCTTCAGTGCTTCCTCCATGCCGTCATAGACCTTATTTTCCGCCCAGCCTTTCTGGCTGTACCGCTCCCGGTACTTTGCCGTAGCCTCCAGCGCCTGCTCCTTTGTAAAATGATAAAATTCATCAAAGGACTGCAGCAGCGGCGGTCCAATCACCTTACGCAGCTCTGTAAGCTCCTCCACATGGATACCCATATACTCCAGAGCATAAGCAAAGCTTTTCGTAATCCCTTCCTCCGGATTTGTGACCGTACCATCCAAATCAAATAAAATGGTATGATATTTCATGGTTATCATCCACCTTTCGCCTTCTAATGTCGTTTCTTTCCAAAGCATTATTTTTCTTCCTTAATACAATGGAAATTTCCAATAAACATCCTCGCCGTCATCCTCCACCGTAACCGTGTACTCCTTTTCCCTTCCATCCTTCCGAAGCGTCACGGTATAGGTTCCGAGCAGCTTTTCAAACTCCACCGGTGCTGCGCCGAGACTGATTCCGTCAATCAAAACCACCGCTCCCTCCGGCACAAGAACAAAGGTACTGTGCTCCTTATCATATGTATACCCTCCGGCCTCTCCGATAGGCACATAACGGCGTTCTGCTGTTTCCTCCCCGCCGGCAGCTTCTCCACCCGTTGTTTCAGCTCCGGTACCTTCTCCTGTTTCTCCGCCGGTCGTATCACCATTTTCTGTCTCAATATCCTTCTCTTCTTCTCCCGCCGGACGTTCCGGCAAATTTATCTGAACCGTCTGGTATGGTTTTGCGACCTTCAGAATCCCCTTGTAGGTAGCATATCCTCCAAGCTCTGCCACAATTTCATGTTCCCCGTAGGAAAGTATCAAATCCTGCTCGTAATATTCCGTTACCTCACCGTCAATCCGGAGTACCGCAGAAAACGGTGAAATCTTAAACCGCACCTCTGCCGTTTCCACCGGTGCGCCTCCATATTCATACAAATCAATTACAAGCTGTTCATTCCGTGCCACCGTTACCTCCACTGCCGCGGCTCTGTCGTCTCCCCGGACGGAAACCGTATAGCTACCCTCCCGTACAAGATAAGCAGTTTCACCATCCAGCGTATCCCTCTGCTCTCCGATGGACACCTCGGCTCCGGCAAATTCCTCGCAGTTCACAAGCTTTATCGAGCCGTGCCCCTTCGTCACCTCAATTCCTAAAATTTCCGAACCGAGTCCCCACAAATTCACCCGGTCGATACTCTTCACCTCGCCAAGTGCAAGCCTCTGCCCCTCAGCATACGCTATTGTCCGCTCCGTCAGCCGGTAATTCGCACCATTCACTGACAGCATGGCTTCCGTAATGGAAAATTCATCCACACCATGCAACTCCCAGTGCTCGTCCGAGAGACGCAGCCGCACCAGTGCAAGCTCCTCGTCATATTCCACACGCGCAAGCTCTCCAAAGGTCAACGCTGCCGCATAGGTCAGACTTCCGTACTTCGTGCGGATATCTGCCGCCACACCGTAGGAAAGCGTAATCTCGCCGCCCTCCTCCAGATTGTACAGCGTAATCGTAGCCGCCTCCGTATCCACCGCCTTTACCATTGCCAGCATCAAATGCCCGGTAGAAAGCATTTCTGCCGGTGTCGTTCCGACAGGCTTTTCGGTCGGTCGTTTTGTTCCTGTCGGCATTTCTCCCTTTTTTCCCGAAAAAAGTGTCAGCACCGTCACAAGGATAATCACCGCTGCCGACGCTGCCAACAATAAAAGAACGCGCTTTTCACTTTTCATGCAAACTCCTTCCGGCACACTGCCCATGAGTACATTATAGCGAAAAACGCGATACGATTCAAGTAGTTTCTCATATTTGAGGCTGCATGTCATGCTTCAGGAGCATCGGCACCACTGCTCCACCTCCCGCAAAAGCAGCTCCTTCTCCTTCTCCTGCTCCTTCACTGCAAGAAGCTTTTCCGTGGTTTTCTGCGGAATCCAGGATTTTTTACCATTATGATAGCTGTTGCTGATTTTCCAAAATTTCTCCGGATAGGAAAGCAACAGACAAAATACCTGCCATTCCGCTTTGTCCGTGCTGCGTACCGAGGTATAGGCTTCCATCAGCTCCTTTGCCAGCTCCCAGTTCCAACCGGTTTTTTCCATCAGCTTCCGGAAAAACAGATAAAAATCCGCAATCTGCACTCCAAAGCATGCCTTGTCGAAATTTACCGTGGCAAGGGCTCCGTCCGGCAGCACCAGAAGATTATGATGCGTATATGTACCATGACAAACCTGTCCTGCTTTTCCTGCTGCCTCCAACACCTTCTCGCAGCCGCGTTCCTTTGCCTGTATCAATGCCGTCTCTGCCTTTTCATAAAATTCAGAAAACGTATTGATATATACCGTTTCAAAGTAGCCCTTCCTTCGTTTTTCCCGAATGAAGGAACGTACCCGGCGTAATTCCCGGTTCCGTTTTTCAAACAGCTCCGGAAGACTTTTCTGTACCGCTCCCGGCAGCTCCTGCACCGGTGTCCTGATGCCGGTAAGTGCATTATGCAGCGCTGCAAGCTGCTTTACCGCTAAAACTGCCTGTTCGGGCTTTCTGACATTACACTCCTCGCCGTAATACCAATCCTTGAGTAAAAAAGCGTCCCCGTATTCATCCTTTGTTATATACGCCCCCTCCCTATTCGCCACATATCCGTCCACAAAAAATCCCTGCTTTTTCAAATGCTCCAGCAATTCCTGTTCAAACACCGCCCGGTTTTCGCTTCCGCTATATGGCATAAGCAGCTTCGTCCCCTGCTCGGTATCAATGCGGAAAGCCCCCCGCGTCCTTGCAGTTCCCGTCACCGTAATCTCATACTGTTCAAAAAATTCAAGACTCTTTTCCTCCACAATATCTCCTCCGCTTCCTCATACCGGGCCATGCTCTGTCACCCGGACGGGTATATTTCTTTACATACTATGAGATATTGCGGAAAATCATGAATAGAATTATTCTTCTGTTTTTCCTGTATTTTTCAGGCGGTTTGCTTCCGCAAGCAATACCTGCCTCACATTCTTTTCCGGAGCTTCAATTACCTGAAAAAGCAGCTGTTCCAGCACCGCTCCCAGTTCCTTTCCGGGCGCAAAGCCGATGGCAATCAGGTCGCTGCCGTTTACCGCTAATTCTTTTAAGGAGGTACACTCCTCCCGACTCCGGATTGCCCAGTACACCTTCCACACCTTTTCCAGATTTTCCGGTCCCTCTGTGCAATATGGCTCCGCATGGGCAAGCAAATCCGCATAGCGCAACTCCAAAAGCAGCGGCACCAGCTCCGCTCCCATCCTGTGCATGGCACGCCGCATCGGACGCTCCTCCGGTACAAATGGATAATCGTGCCAGCGAACCAGCGCCACTACCGTGTCTATCGTAGCATTATCCGCTTTCAGTCTCCGCAAAATTTTCTTCACACGTTCTGCTCCTGCTTCTGCATGTCCGCGGAAGTGACCCACCTGCTTCTCATCTGTGGTCCTGCATTCCGGCTTTCCCACATCATGAAACAATGCCGCCAGCCGAAGCCGCCGGTAGTCCTGCTGCTCCAACGGTTCTCCGGAAAATACCGATTTTTTCTGTATCCGAGCAACCGTATGCAAGGAGTGCAGACCTACATTCGCAAAATGAGCCGGATGGTGCTGTGGCGTTTCGCACATTTTATCAAACTCCGGCAGTATCACCGTCGTAATGCCCTTTTCATATGCCGCCAGAAGCCGTTCCGGATGTCCGGACCAGAGAAGCTTTGTAAGCTCTGCATAAATACGCTCTGCACTGATTTTTTTTAATGTCTCCGCCAATTCTCCGGCTGCCTGCAGCGTTTTCTCTTCCAGCGTAAAATCAAGCTGCGCCGAAAAACGGAATGCGCGCAGAATCCGCAGCGCATCCTCTGAAAAACGCTCTTTCGCCTCTCCTACACAGCGAATCACGCCTGCTTTTAAATCCTCGGCACCATGAAACAGATCCACCAGTCCCTCTGTCTCGTTATATGCCATTGCATTAATTGTAAAATCCCGCCGTTTCAAATCCTCTGTCAGACTTGCCGTAAAGGCTACCTCGGAAGGATGCCTGCCATCCTCGTATTTTCCGTCCACCCTGTAGGTCGTCACCTCAAAGCCTTCCCTTTCCAGCAACACCGTTACTGTTCCGTGCTGAATGCCCGTATCAATGGTACGACGGAACAGCGCCTTAACCTGTATCGGCAGGGCAGATGTCGTGATATCCCAGTCCTGCGGCGTTCTGCCAAGCATGGCATCTCGCACGCAGCCGCCTACCGCATAAGCCTCATACCCATGCTGCTGCAATGTATCTATAATTTGTTTTACCTGTCTCGGCAATACCGGCACCATTCCTGCCACCTCGCTTTTCCTGTCTCTTTTACGGCTTCCTGTTTCCCCTGTGATACTACTTCGTCAGCTGCTGTATCTGTTTTGCCAGATACAGCGCCTCCGCCTCGCTATGTGTAATTAACAGGGCACTGCGCCCCTGCAGCTTTTCTTTTACATATTGTAATATCTTCTGCCGGCCTGCCACGTCTAATCCCGTAAACGGCTCATCGAATACCAAAACCTCTCCATTAGACAGCAGCGCCCGCACAATGGCCACTCGCCGTTTCATGCCGCCTGAAAGCTCCGCCACCGGCTTTTTCCCAACATCAGCAAGACCCACCTCCGCAAGCGCATTCTCCGCCGCCTTACGATCCCCCGTTACCATCGCAATGTTCGTCACTGCGTCAAATTCCTTACACAGCCGGTCCTCCTGAAACACCGCGCCCATACGCTTCGGGCGCTTTACCACTCCCGCATCCGTCTCCAGCAAGCCCAGCAGCAGCTTTCCGGCGGTACTTTTTCCACAACCGGACTCCCCCATCAGTGCCACAGTTTCTCCCGGACGAATTGTTAACGTAAACTGCTTCAATATGCTTTTTCCGTCAAACTGCTTTGTTACCCCGTACAAACCATATCCCTCCGGTACAGGAAAATCCGGAAGCTCTTCCGACCGCAGGTCGGAGGATTCCCCGCAAGCCGGTATAGTCGCGTCTTCTTCTTCCTTTCTCGGCTCCGAAACGGGCATTGTTTCCTTTTCTTCTCCCTTTAAGCTTCCTGCCAGCCCCTTTGCCAGCGCCTTTACAAAAAGCATTACCACCCTTTCAAAAATCACACTG
This sequence comes from uncultured Lachnospiraceae bacterium, assembly GCA_964500085.1. Taxonomy (GTDB): domain Bacteria; phylum Bacillota; class Clostridia; order Lachnospirales; family Lachnospiraceae; genus SIG307. The sequence goes on along the minus strand of CAZCON010000007.1, from coordinate 4,843 downwards.
ACCAACACTATCACCGCCGTCCAAGCAAACAGCTCATCTGTCAGCAGATACAGCTTTGCTTCATACAGGCGCTCACCGATGGAATTGTCCGGCAGACCGATGATCTCCGCTGCAATTCCGGATTTAAAGCAGAAGCCCAGCCCCACGGAGCACGCCGAGACAAAATATGGCAATACTGCCGGAATATAAATATACCGAATCCGCTTTCCATACGGAATCCGAAATACCTCTGCCATCTCCAGAAGCTCTTTGTCCGTTGACTCAATTCCCTGTAACACATTCGTATAAATCACCGGAAGCACCATCAAAAAGGAAATAAGCACGGACAGATTCTTCGAGGAAGACAGCCAAAACAGTGCCAGTATAATAAAGGATGCTACAGGCACCGCCTTAACCAGCCGCAAAAGAGGCGTGAGTAATGTACGCAACAGCCTTGAAACAGACGCTGCCATCGCACAGAGTATCCCCACTGTCACTGCCAGAAAAAAGCCGGACGCAAGTCTCGCAAAGGAACACCCCACCGTTTTCCAAAAGGCTACCGTCTGCACAAGGGCACACAGGGTCCTGACCGTCTCAAGCGGCGATGCAACCAGTATATTCCCTCCCGGTAAACCGCTTCTCTTATCCAGCCATACTACAACAAGCTGCCAGACTACAAGCCAGAATGCTGCCGCTGCCATGACCTTTGTCCACTGTCCGACTCTTTTTTTTATGTGCTTATCCACAGTGGCACTCCTCCTCTCCGTCTTCAGCACGCTGTTACCACAAATCTTCGCCGCAATCTCTTTTGTGACAATTTCATTGCCGGTAAACAGCTTCCTTTTGTTTCCATTCCGTTAAATATCTTGCCAGTGCGTCCTTCCAGTCCGGCAACGGCCGGAAGCCCATCGCTACCAGCTTACCTTTCTCCAGTCTGCCATTCAACGGTCTTTTTGCCTTGGAACAGCCATATTCCTCTGTCGTCACCGGCACTACTCCGGTCGGATAGCCCGCCTGTCTGAAAATTTCACAGGCAAACTCATAGCAGCTGATATAGCCGCCCTCATTTGTCGCATGATAGCAGCCATATTTTTCTGTTTCTGCCATATCTGCTAAAAGTCCCGCCAAATCCGGCGTATAGGTCGGCGTACTGATTTGGTCGGAAACCACACGCAGCGTAGCATGGCTTTTTCCAAGCCGCAGCATGGTTTCCACAAAATTATTGCCATTCATGCCAAATCCCCACGCAATCCGAACAATAAAATACTTTTCTAACATCGTCTTTACCAGATATTCTCCATCCAGCTTACTCTGCCCATACACGTTCAGCGGCCGGCATCCGGCATCCTCCGGCTCCCACGGCAGCTCTCCCTGACCGTCAAATACATAGTTTGTGCTGATATAAAGCAGCTTACAGGCAAGCTTTTTACAAACGCGGACAATGTTCTCCGTACCGTTTACGTTCACCGCCCTTACCTCTGACAGATTTTCTTTCTCTTCTGCTGCATCAACTGCCGTCCACGCCGCACAATGTATTACTGCCTCCGGTTTTATCTCCGAAAGCACCTGCTCCACCGCCGCGGCATCCGTAATATCAAGCCGGCAATATTCATACGAAGCCGCTCCGTTTTCAACCGCACGCAGCTCTGCTATCCTCTGCTCTGCCGCCTCGCTTCTTCCGCCTCCGACGACCGTATATCCGCGCCTTAAAAGCTCCTTTGCCACATCATGTCCAAGCTGTCCTGAAGCTCCGGTTACAAACACCTTCATCCCGCTACACTCCTTCTGTTTACAGACCGCACGCCCCGCAGCGATACGGTTCAATACCGCACTCTTCCCTCGGCGACCCGTCTCAAATGCTCTCCATATGGAGAATTTCCATATTCCTGCGCCGCCAAAAGCAGCCTGTCCCTCGAAATCCATTGGTTCAGATATGCAATCTCCTCCGGTGCAGAAATCTCAATGCCCTGTCTTTTCTGAATCGTCTGCACAAAATCAGAGGCTTCCAGCAGACTGTCCATTGTGCCGGCATCCAGCCATGCAAATCCTCTTCCCAGAAGTGTGACCTCCAATTTCCCCTGCTCCAGATAGATTTTGTTCAAATCCGTGATTTCTAACTCTCCCCGTCTCGATGGTCGTATCGTTTTTGCATATTCCACAACCCGCCTGTCGTAAAAATACACTCCGGTCACACAATAATTCGACTTTGGCTGAGGCGGCTTTTCTTCTATGGAAACCGCCCTTCCCTCCGAATCAAATTCCACAATTCCAAAGCGCTCCGGGTCATTTACATAATATCCGAAGATTGTAGCACGTCCCTGTTCTCCGTTCTCTACCGCTTTCTGCAGCAGGCCTCTGAACCCGTTTCCGTAAAAAATATTATCACCGAGTATCATGGCACAGGCTTCTCCTCCAAGAAAATCCTCTCCAAGCAAAAACGCCTGTGCAAGACCATCCGGAGAAGGCTGCTCTTTATAGGAAAGCGATATCCCGAATCTGCTTCCGTCCCCCAGAAGGCGTTCGAAATTCGGCAGGTCCTGCGGTGTTGAAATAATCAGAATCTCCCGGATTCCCGCCAACATCAGAGTAGACAACGGATAATAAATCATCGGCTTATCATATACCGGGAGCAGCTGCTTTGACGTTACCATTGTCAAAGGATATAATCTGCTTCCGGAGCCGCCTGCTAAAATAATTCCCTTCATGCTGCCTCCTATGCCTCCAAACGCGCTTTCAGTTCCTGAAAGCTATGGTTTACCCGATCCTTTTCCGACAGTATCAGTTCTCTTTCCTCCAGCGGCCAAGGAATACCGATTTCCCTGTCATTCCACAAAACGCCGAACTCATCCTCCGGCTCATACACGCGCGTACATTTATAGGAAAACACTACCGTTTCGGAAAGCGCCACAAATCCGTGCAAAAAGCCCTCCGGAATTAAAAATTGTTTTTTATTCTCCTCCGACAGGACAACACCAAAATACCTTCCAAAGGTTTTACTGCCCCTCCGGACATCTACCACCACATCATAAACCTCACCCCGGATTGCCCGAACCAGCTTTCCCTGCGGATGATTCCACTGCATATGCAGTCCTCTTAACACGCCTCTTTGCGATTTACTCTCATTATCCTGTACATACTGACAGGGCGTACCGTCCAGATGCTTCACATACGGTGCGAACTCGTTGTTAAAGGTTTCCAAGGTATATCCCCGCCGGTCCTTAAACACCGTCGGCTCCACAACATACAGTCCCTCTATCGGTGTTGTGTTAAATGTAAACTTTCCCATCGTACCCTCCAAAAAGAATGCCATCCGCTTTCTTTGACTCCGGTAGCAGCAAAGGCTGTCCGCATCAAATCCAGTTTTAATTATAACCGCACCTTTCCCATCTTGCAAGCCTGTCTTTCCGGAAAGGAAGAATCTGCAGAAAGAAAAAGGGTGTATCCCGATTTTCTTTAGGCTACACCACATTTCCTGAAATTTTTCCTGCCGGCATCCCGCTGACCGGAGCCATGTTTTTCTTTCTGTTTTCGTTCGTTATCTCTGATAAAAGAAATTATCCTCCGGCAATGCGCCGCCCACGGATGTCGGATTCTGTTCAAACAAAACCTGTAAATAAGCGTTTGCCTTCGCTTTCATTTCCTCTCCCTCAATTAACACAATGTTGCAATAAGGAATTGCCTTCTTCGCAATAGCCGCCTTAAAAATATCAAACCTTTCAGACAAAGCTGCTGCCTCCTCTACATGCTCCACGGTGTATGCTGCTGAAGCCGCATACTCCTCCATAAACGCATTCACGACCTCCGGATTCTCCGTTAAAAACTTTGTATTTGCTACTACCACGCCGGTGACTACAGTAGAACCCTCGTTCAGAGCCTCCCATTCCTTTGTAACATCAAGGGCAATGCGCGCCTTCTCATTGTTATTCAAAACCGTGGTAACATACGGCTGTGGAAGCATTGCCACAGCATTTTCCGTCTGGGAAAGAATGGCTGCCACCTCCGTTGCCTCAGACTTAAACTCGATGGTTACGTCCTTCTCCGGATCAATTCCCGCAGACTTTAGCAGCCAGTTTAACGTGTATTCCGGTGTTGTTCCCTTTCCGGTAGAATAAATGGTTTTGCCCTTTAAATCCGCAACACTCTGTACGCTGTCACCGGTTTCTACGATATACAGAACGCCCAGCGTATTGATGCCGAGCATCGTTATGCCACCCTGAGACTTATTATATAAAACAGAAGCCAGATTACACGGAACTGCCGCAATCGGAATGTCCCCTTTAATGATACTTGCCGTAATCTCATCCGCTGCCCCTGCAATCGTAAACGTATAGTTATTTGCGGTATTTCCTGCCTCGGCATCCTCCATGATTTTTAGCATACCGAGCGCCGTCGGGCCTTTCATTGCCGCAATATTTACATTCTGCTTTTCTTTCGGCTCTGCCGTCGGTGTCACGGTCGCCTCACTGCTCTCCGCCTTTCCCGTCACCGTCGGTTCCTTTGTCGGCTCTGCGCCGCCGTCCTGTTTTCCACACCCTGCAAATGCGGACACAAGCAATACTGCCATAAGTAACCACGCTAATTTCTTCTTCATAACAATCCTCGCTTTCTTCTTACCGGGAACGTATCCCCTGTTTTCAGAATCATTTTTCTGCCTTTTCCTCGGAAACTCCTCGGAATCGGCTTACGGCAGTATTATACGGGATAGTTAAGAAAATGTCAATAAAATCATAACCGAATCCGGTCATCCGTTCTGTCATTTTATGCTGAAAAAATTTTTTCTTTGTGTTATACTGTAAAAGCAAAGGAGGAATCTTATGTTTCGTTTATGGGCTAAGCTTTGGAAAGATAATCACCTGTTAAGGGA
>CAZCON010000006.1:0-15658 GCA_964500085.1 uncultured Lachnospiraceae bacterium | reverse complement strand
GTTCAGGTTTGTGTCGGCAGTTCCTGCCACTTAAAGGGCTCTGAGGAAATTGTGGAGCTGCTTCAAAAGGCCGTAGAAGCACATCATCTGGAAAACGAGATTACACTTGCCGGTAGTTTTTGTATCGGCAGGTGTAATCGTATCGGAGTTACGGTACAGGTGGATGATGATGTGTATACCGGTATCATAAAGGAAACATTTCACGAGTTTTTTCGGGATAAGATTCTTGCAAAGCTTACTGCAGGGAAGGAGTAACGTGATATGCCGAACTGCTTAACATTGAAAAAATCAAACTGCAAAAATTGTTATAAGTGCATCCGACATTGTCCGGTAAAATCCATTCGCTTTTCCGGAGATCAGGCACATATCATCGGAAATGAATGTATTTTATGCGGGCAGTGTTTTGTAGTCTGTCCGCAGAACGCAAAGGAAATTGTGGATGAAACCGAGAAGGTAAAGGTACTGCTGCAAAGCGGCGCTCCGGTTTATGTCAGTCTGGCACCATCCTTTGTGGCAAACTATGACGGTGTTGGCATTGAGGCGATGCGGGAGGCATTAAAGAAGCTGGGATTTGCAGACGCAGAGGAGACTGCGGTTGGTGCAACGATGGTAAAAACGGAATATGAAAGGATGCTTCGCAAAGAGCAGAGAGATATTATCATTTCCTCCTGCTGTCATTCCGTGAATCTCCTGATTCAGAAGTATTTTCCACAGGAGTTGGAGTATCTTGCGGATGTTGTATCTCCAATGCAGGCACATTGCATGGAGCTGAAAAAGCGGTATCCGAATGCAAAAACAGTTTTTATCGGCCCGTGTGTGGCCAAAAAGGACGAGGCGGAGCATTATGGTGGCATCGTGGACGCGGTGCTGACCTTTGAGGAACTGACAAAATGGTTCCTTGCCGAGAAGATAGAGCTTTGTCATGAAATGGATCACCATGAGGAAAGCAGGGCGCGCTTTTTCCCAACGACTGGCGGTATATTAAAGACAATGGCACAGGAGGCTCCGGGCTATACCTATATGGCGATTGACAGTGTGGAAAACTGTATAGCCGCACTGCGCGATATCGAAAGCGGGAAAATTCATAACTGCTTTATTGAAATGTCAGCCTGCGTAGGAAGCTGTGTGGGCGGTCCGGTCATGGAAAAATATCATCGTTCTCCGGTAAAGGATTATGTAGCAGTGGCACAGTATGCAGGAAAAAAGGATTTTGATGTTGTGCAGCCGCCACAGGAAAAGCTGCGGAAGAATTTTGAATTTATTGAGAGGCATTTAGGAATGCCGGCAGAAAGTCAGATTAATGAAATATTGCGGCAGATGGGAAAGTTCAAGCCGTCACAGGAGCTCAACTGCGGTTCCTGCGGTTACAATACCTGTCGTGAAAAGGCGATTGCAATTTTTCAGGGAAAGGCAGAAATTTCCATGTGTCTGCCGTTTTTAAAGGATAAGGCAGAGAGCTTTTCTGATGCGATTGTGAAAAATACGCCGAATGGTCTGATTGTACTGAATGAAAATCTGGAGGTGCAGCAGATTAATACTGCGGCACAGAAGATTATGAATATCCGTTCTGCCAGTGATGTACTTGGAGAGCAGGTAATCCGGATTCTGGAGCCTGATCTCTTCTTGAATGTATTGAACAGTGGACGGGAAATCAGAAACCAACGTGTTTATCTTGCCGAGTATAAGCGTTATGTAGAACAGACAGTGGTGCATGACAGGGAATCCCGGATGCTCATCTGTATTATGCGTGATGTGACAGATGAGGAAAAGGAACGGGAAAAGAAGGAAAACATCAGCCGTAAAACGGTGGAGGTGGCTGACCGTGTGGTAGATAAGCAGATGCGGATTGTACAGGAAATCGCGTCACTGCTTGGAGAAACAGCAGCCGAAACCAAGATTGCCCTTGCAAAGTTAAAGGAGTCGATTTCAGATGAATGATTTGTGTATTGATATCGGCTATAAAAGTATCAATCATTATGGGGAGCAGCTTTGCGGCGACCACGTAGATATTGTGGAAAGCGGCGATAACTCTACGGTAATCGTATTGGCAGACGGACTTGGAAGCGGCGTAAAGGCGAGCATTCTTTCTACGCTTACCTCGAAAATCATATCTACAATGATGGCAGAGGGGCTGCCGCTGGAGGAGTGTGTTTCTACCATTGCGGCAACGCTGCCGGTCTGCTCATCACGTGGAGTTGCGTATTCTACCTTTACGATTCTTCACATGATTGATAATGAGGCTGCCGAAGTGATTCAATATGATAATCCCCATGTGATTCTGATTCGGGAGGAGCAGCAGTGTGATTATCCGAAAACAGAGATGCATATTGACGGGAAGAAGATTTATAAAAGCGTAATAAAGCTTCAGGAAAATGATATTTTTATTGCCATGAGTGACGGCTGCCCGCATGCAGGCATTGGCACAGCCTACAATTTTGGCTGGAAGCGTGAGGATATTGCGGCTTTTATGCAGACGCTGGCACCTGCGGGATATACGGCAAAAACCCTTTCCACGATTCTTGTGGATGAGTGTAACAAGCTGTACGGAAATCGTCCGGGAGATGATACAACGGCATGTGTGGTGCGTGTCCGGAAACGGGAGCCGATGAACATTTTATTTGGACCGCCATCGAACCGTGATGATTGTGACCGTATGATGTCGCTGTTTTTTTCGAAGGAAGGAAAGCATATTATATGCGGGGGAACGACCTCGTCCATTGCGGCAAAATATCTTGGGAAGCCTCTTAGGGCAAGCCTTGATTTTGAACGCTCCGATGTTCCGCCGATTGCGACCATTGAAGGAGTAGACCTTGTGACAGAGGGTGTCATTACCGTCAATAAGGTGCTGGAATATGCGAAGGATTATCTTGCGGAAAACAGAAACTATGAACACTGGAGTATAAAGCATGACGGTGCATCGTTAATCTGTCGTCTGCTGTTTGAGGAAGCAACTGATATCAATTTTTATGTGGGCAGGGCGATTAATCCGGCACATCAGAATCCGGATCTGCCGATAAATTTTAATATTAAAATGAATCTGGTAGAAGAACTGTCCAAGTGCTTACGCCAGATGGGAAAGCGCATTAAGGTGAGTTATTTCTAAGGAGAGGCATATGAGAAAATTCGATACAAAGGTACAGCATTTAAAATATAAGGTGTTACGTGAGGTTGCCCGTCAGGCATGGAATGACACGTTACTGGAAAATGTATTGGAAATTCCGAAGATTATCGTGCCGGGCAAAACACCGACCATGCGCTGCTGTGTGTATAAGGAACGTGCAATTCTGGCAGAGCGTGTCAAAATTGCGATGGGAGGAAACAAGGAAAATCCCAACATGATTGAAGTAATAGACATTGCCTGCGACGAATGTCCGGCGGCGGGCTATGAGGTGACTGACTCCTGCCGCGGCTGTCTTGCACACCGCTGCGAGGATGTCTGCCCACTGGGAGCCATCTCCTTTGACCATAATCACGTGGCGCACATAGACAAGGCAAAATGCGTGGAATGCGGTCAGTGCGCCAAGGTGTGTCCGTATACCGCCATCGTTAATCGTAAGCGTCCCTGCCAGAATGCGTGCAAAATCAAAGCGATTACCATTAATGAGGAGAATGCGGCATCCATTGATAACAGCAAGTGCATTTCCTGCGGAGCCTGTGTATATCAGTGCCCGTTTGGAGCAATTATGGATAAATCGTTTATTTTAAATGTTGTGGATTTGCTGAAAAAGAGTGAGCAGGGAAAGAATTATAAGCTGTATGCAGTGGTGGCACCGTCCATTTCCAGCCAGTTTACCTATGCAAAGCTTGGGCAGGTCATTACCGGTCTTAAGGAGCTTGGGTTCCATACGGTTGTAGAGGCAGCACTTGGCGCGGATATGGTGTCAATGAAGGAGTCAAAGGAGCTTGTGGAAAAGGGATTCTTAACAAGCTCCTGCTGTCCGGCCTTTGTGGCTTACATAAAGTCGGAGTTTCCGGAGTTGGTGCCGTTTATTTCCCACAATCTTTCTCCGATGGCAGCGATTGGAGAGTATATTAAAAAAACGGAGGAAAATGCGAAGGTTGTCTTTATCGGGCCGTGTACCTCCAAGAAAATGGAAGCGCAACTGGAGTCTGTAAAGCCTCATGTGGACGCAGTTTTGACCTTTGAAGAATTACAGGCTCTGTTTGACAGCCGTGACCTTGACATTACGACGTTAGAGGAAGGCGTGCTCGACAATGCGTCCTATTTTGGACGGATTTTTGCAAGAAGCGGCGGACTTTCTGATGCGGTGGTGCAGGCGTTAAAGGAGCAGGGAATAGAGGATTTCCCGTTAAAGGCAAGTGTGTGCGACGGTATTGAAGCATGCCGTGTGGCGCTGCTAAAGAAAAGTAAAAACGTACTGGATGCGAACTTTATTGAGGGCATGGCATGTAACGGCGGCTGTATCGGCGGCGCAGGGTGTCTGACCCACGGGGAAAAGAACAAAGCAGAGGTTGATAGGTATGGCCGTGAGGCAATGGAAAAAACGATTTCTGATGCAGTGTCGGTGTTAAAGTAGCACTTTTGGAAGGGCTGAGATTTTATCAGAATTATGGAAGAGGGTGTACCTCAAGTCGTAAAATGATTTGAGGTACACCCTTTTTATAAAGCTGTGGGTTTATATTGTATTTTGCCGCTACATTTTTATTTTCCCCAATGAAGCTCGGTCATCAAATCCAGCTTTTTTTGCTCCTGAAAGCTGCCGTCTTTGTTGAAAATGTTGGCGTAAAACCTGCAGACTGCGGTATAGTGCGGATTTGTGCTTCCCCACACCTCGCCATCAATTTCGAAAGGCTCCGCGGAGTATTCTCCGGAAATGATATCCTTGGTAAACCAGCAGACAGAGCCGTTGTTAAGGTAGACCTCATCGCCAAGGGAGCCCGGTACCGAGTAAAATTCCTTCGGAGTGCCGGAGTCCGGCTCACAAATGAGCAGAACTGCGGTAAACTGTTCGCGAAACAGTGAGGTCGTCGCCGCTCCGGCTGAATATGAGGTAGGAGCCTCTGCATCGGAGAGCACCTCAAAAATTCGATAGCGGGCATTATCGGTGCTTTGCACTGCTTCCCAGAGTATGGTCCCGTTTGTATCAAGGACAACAATTCTTGCGAAACGGCCGTTTCCATTGGCATGCGGCTCTGTTCCGTAAACAAGAACCGGTGAACCGTCGAACTCTGTATCGCCATAATAGCCGTCAATTGAAAATTCATCAAAGGAAATTTCCCAAAGCTTTTCTCCGTTTTTGTATTTTGTAAAACGGCTTTTCTGAAATTCATTAGAGCTCTGCCCGTCAACCGGAGCATAAACGGAATTGTACTCGTAATAGACTGGTGTTTTATAGTTATTTGAGTTGAATCGATTCACCTGTTACTGCGTTTGAAAAAGGAAAATCTTACAAAAAATAGAAAAAATAGTAGGTCTAAGTTATTTTTGGACGCTTTGGCAGCGGATAGGAAGAAAGCCATGAGGATAAGTATAGCATACTTTTTGATGAAGTTCTATGTCGGCTTGCAACAGACTCTTTTCTTTTTTTGGAAAATATGGTACACTGTATTATGTGCCGCTATGGCTTTATTTTCCATAGAAGTGAGGAGATTTGACATGAATATCTGTGAACAGTTAAAAAACGAATTAGGGATTCGCTTAGAGCAGGTTGAGGCTACCGTAAAGCTGATTGATGAGGGAAATACGATTCCGTTTATTGCCCGTTACCGTAAGGAGGTCACGGGGGCTTTAAATGATGAGGTGCTTCGAAATCTGCACGAACGTCTGGTATATCTTAGAAATTTAGAGGAAAAGAAGGAACAGGTGTTAGGAAGTATTAGGGAGCAGGGAAAACTGACTGATGAACTGGAAGCACAGCTTCTGGCAGCTGCGACCTTAGTAGAGGTGGAGGATTTATACCGCCCGTACCGCCCGAAGAGAAGAACGCGTGCAACGATTGCAAAGGAAAAGGGGCTTGCGCCTTTGGCAGAGCTTATTTTTACGCAGGAGCTGGATAAGCCGGCTGAGGAAGCAGGTGCGGAGTATGTAAAGGAAGCGGAGGATGACGCACTTTCCGTAAAGACTGCAAAGGAAGCGGTAGAGGGTGCGCTTGATATTATTGCAGAGCAGATTTCTGACGATGCAGAGTACCGCCGTTACATTCGTGAGCTTACGATGGAGGAGGGAAAGATTGTTTCTGCGGCAAAGGAAGCAAAGACCGAATCCGTATATGAAATGTATTATGATTTTGAGGAGCCGCTTGCCAAGCTTCCGGGACATCGTATTTTGGCATTAAACCGCGGCGAGGAGGAAAAGCTTCTGAACGTAAAGGTCAGTGCGCCGGAGGAGCGTATTTTGCAGTTTTTACGCAAAAAGGTTATGGAAAAGAAGAATGAGTTTACGGATGAGCTGTTGGCATTTGCGGCAGAGGACGCATATCACCGCCTGATTGCTCCGGCAATCGAGCGTGAGATCCGGAATGACCTCACAGAAAAAGCAGAGGACGGTGCAATTAAGGTATTTGGTAAGAATCTGGTACAGCTTCTCATGCAGCCGCCAATTGCCGGACAGACCGTGCTTGGCTGGGACCCGGCGTTCCGTACCGGCTGTAAGCTGGCGGTTGTGGACCCGACCGGTAAGGTTCTGGATACCGTAGTCATCTATCCGACTGCACCGCAGAATAAGGTAGAGGAGTCAAAACGGATTTTGAAAAGGTTAATTGAAAAGTACAACATTACCTTGATTTCCGTGGGAAATGGTACGGCCTCCAGAGAGTCGGAGCTTGTGATTGTAGAGCTTTTAAAGGAACTCAATAAACCGATTCAGTATGTGATTGTGAATGAGGCCGGGGCATCCGTTTACTCCGCAAGTCAGTTGGCGACGGAGGAGTTCCCGAACTTTGACGTGGGACAGCGTAGTGCGGCTTCCATTGCCCGCCGTTTGCAGGACCCGTTGGCAGAGCTGGTTAAGATTGACCCGAAGTCCATCGGTGTTGGTCAGTATCAGCATGACATGAATCAGAAGAAGCTATCTGAAACCTTGTCCGGTGTAGTAGAGGATTGTGTAAATAAGGTAGGCGTGGATTTAAATACTGCTTCGGCACCGCTCCTTGCGTATGTGTCCGGTATTTCCAAGCCGATTGCAAAAAACATTGTGGCATATCGTGAGGAAAACGGAAAGTTTCGGACGCGTAAGGAGCTTTTAAAGGTGGCAAAGCTTGGTCCGAAGGCATACGAGCAGTGTGCGGGCTTCCTTCGTATCAACGACGGTACAAATCCGCTTGATGCTACCAGCGTGCACCCGGAGTCTTATGAGGCTGCGGAAAAGCTGCTGGCAAAGCTTGGTTACACCGCAGCGGATATTAAGAAGGTGCAGGCGAGCAGAAGGAGCTTCAGGCACGCGCTGAGAAGACGACGAAAAAGGCAGATGAGCCAAAGCGCAGCCGTGAGAAGGACAACCGTCTCCGTGTTAAGGGTGGCAACACCATGATGGCACAGGCACTGATGGCAGCCATGAACGGTGGAAGCTTTACCGCACCGGCAGAGGAAGTCTCCGATGCAAAGAAGTCTGGTAAGGGCGCAGATAAAACCGGAGGACAGGAGACGGCGAATGGCAGCGGTTTATCCAGCCTTTCCCGTCAGATTAAGAATAAGACTGCGCTTGCAGAAGAGCTTGGTATCGGTGAGATTACGTTGACGGATATTATCAAGGAGCTTGAAAAGCCGGGACGTGATCCGCGAGAGGAAATGCCAAAGCCGATTCTTCGCACCGATGTATTGGAAATGAAGGATTTGACCGAGGGCATGATTTTAAAGGGAACGGTGCGTAATGTCATTGACTTTGGTGCATTTGTGGATATCGGTGTTCATCAGGATGGTCTGGTTCATGTTTCTCAGATGTCGAAGGAGCGTTTTATCAAGCATCCGTTAGATGCAGTGAGCGTAGGCGATATTGTGGATGTCAAGGTTTTAAGCGTGGATGTGGCGAAAAAGCGGATTCAGCTTACAATGATACTGTAGTGCTTGAGTACCGTTGTACTACTATGCAGCTACCGAGAAGTTTGAAAGGAGCCTTTTATGAAGGAAGTAAAGTTTTCCGTGCAGGTAACCGTGCAGGATATGTTTTTGTTTCTGCTACACCATTCCTATCGCGGCGTGTCACTGCTGATTGATGTGGTGATTACCTTAGGCGCGATTGCGTTATTGGTATTTGGCTTTGGCGGAGGCGACCCGGCAAAGACTGTGGTGCTTCTTATTTTGGCGTTACTGTTTCCGGTCATTAATCCGATTCAGCTTTATGGCCGTGCCAAAAGGCAGGTGAAAAGAAATGAGGTATTCCAAAAGCCGCTGGATTATATGCTGACGGAGGAAGGAATTACCATGAGCCAGGGGGAAGTGACCCAGTCCTTTACCTGGGGGGATGTGTACCAGATAAAGGAATATAAGTCGCAGATTCTGGTATATACCGGAAGAGTGTATGCCTGTATCTGGCCTAAAAGAGAGCTCGCAGCCTGTGAAAACGAAGTAAGGGAGCTGTTTCGGGAGCACCTGCAGACGAAGGTGGCAGGAAAAAGCGTGAAGTAAGAGAGCCCTGCGGCGGCGCAGAAGCAGTGCTGATTTGTGATGGCTGACCGAGGATTCTGATGGAAGGAGAACCTATGAAATTTGAAAGCTTTTCAGCAGAGGAAACCTATGCGCTTGGGAAAAAGCTGGGAGAAGAGGCAACGCCGGGGACGGTGTTCTGTTTGTCCGGTGACCTTGGTGTAGGGAAAACTGTATTTACCAAAGGCTTTGCGAATGGTCTTGGAGTAACTGATACGGTGAACAGTCCCACCTTTACCATTGTGCAGGAATATCAGGGAAGGATTCCGTTTTATCACTTTGATGTGTATCGTATTGAAGAGCCGGAGGAAATGGAGGAAATCGGCTACGAGGACTATTTCTACGGTGACGGTGTGTGTATGATTGAGTGGGCAGAGCTGATTGAAGAGCTGCTTCCGGCAGAAGCAGTGAAGGTGTGTATTTTTAAGGATTTGCAAAAGGGAACGGACTACCGTCTGATTACCGTTTCCGAATAAAAGACAGGAAATCCGAGAGGTGAAATTATGAAAATTTTAGCGATTGACAGCTCAGGACTCGTTGCGTCGGCGGCACTTGCCACGGAGGACGCTGTGTTAGCCGAGTATACGACCAATTATAAAAAGACACATTCCCAGACACTGCTCCCGATGATTGATGAAATTGTGAAGATGACGGAAACGGAGCTTGCCGCACTGGATGCGATTGCAGTGACGGCGGGACCGGGCTCCTTTACCGGACTCCGCATCGGCTCCGCTACGGCAAAGGGACTGGGACAGGCACTTGAAAAGCCGCTGATTCCGGTACCGACCACGGAAGCTCTGGCATGGAACTTTTGCGGGAGCGGGGCAGTTCTTTGCCCTTTGATGGACGCAAGACGTTCCCAGGTATATACGGGACTGTACCGCTGGAATAAGGAAAAGGAAACGATGGACTGTTTATTCGCGCAGCAGGCGATGGCAGTGGAGGAGATGATTACGGAGGTGAATCGTCTGGGGCAGCCGGTGATTTATCTGGGAGACGGCGCAGACGCATACCACTCCATACTGGAAGAAAAGACAGAGGTGGCATATTCCTTTGCACCGCTGCACATGAGTAAGCAGCGTGCGGCATCGCTTGCCGCCTGTGCGTTCGGCTATGCAAGGGACGGAAGGCTTGTCAGTGCGGCAGAGTTTGTACCGACCTATCTCAGAAAATCGCAGGCAGAACGGGAGAGAGAAGAGAAGGAACGGGCAGAGCAGATGGAATGAAAAAGCGTTCTTCAAAAGCAGTGACAGGAGAATGCAGATACGACGCACGGAGGCAGATGACCTTGGAAAGTACTTGGGAAATCAGACAAATGACACAGAAGGATGTGGCGGCAGTGGCAGCACTGGAAGCCGAAAGCTTTTCCAGACCCTGGAGCTATGATGCCTTTGAGAAAACGCTGTCGGATGAAAATTATATCGTGCTAATTGCAAAAGCGCCGGAGATGCTTTTGGGGTACTGCGTCCTTCTCTGCACCGGAGAAGAAGCAGACATTACCAACGTCTGTACCATGCCGCAGGCACGTGGAAAGGGCGTGGCGACCGCACTACTGACAGAGCTGTTGGAGAAGGGAAACGCACAGGGCGTTCTCGAATATTTCTTAGAGGTGCGGGAAGGAAACGTGCCGGCAAGGGCTCTGTATACAAAGCTTGGATTTGAAGAAATCGGTCTGCGGAAGAATTATTATGCGGAGCCGAAGGAGCATGCGGTGCTGATGCGGTATAGGAGAAGCCGGGAAAAATGGCAACGGGCATAAATCCGTAGGAGAAAATAATTACCACTACCCTTTTGCCGGAAAAAGAGGTATAATTGCTCTGAGGGAGCGAAAGGAGTGGAACGGATGAGAAAGGAAATACTCTGCAATTGCTGCGGCCGTGCACTGAAAACCTCAGAGAGCGGGAAAACCGTGACGGAGGATGCAGTGTATCTTCGCAAGGAATGGGGCTATTTTTCCGAAAAGGATTTGCAGATTCATCATATTGTGCTGTGCGAAGGCTGTTATGATGCATGGATAAAGCAGTTTAAAGTACCTGTGAAGATTGAAAAAAAGCAGGAGGTTTTATGTTAGAGGTTTGTTTATTAGGGACCGGCGGAATGATGCCGCTGCCAAATCGTTGGCTGACGGCGTTAATGACGCGGTTAAACGGCAAAGGTCTTTTGATTGACTGCGGTGAGGGAACTCAGATTGCCATCCGGGAAAAGGGCTGGAGCTTTCATGATATTGATGTGATTTGTTTTACCCATTATCACGGTGACCATATCAGCGGTCTGCCGGGACTTTTGCTTTCTATGGGAAATGCAGAACGGAAGGAGCCGGTGACCCTGATCGGACCGAAGGGGCTGGAACGGGTAGTCAGTGCACTCAGAACCATTGCGCCGGAGCTGCCGTTTCCGTTAGAGTTTCATGAGCTGACGGAGGCAGAGGAGACGATTTTTTGTCATGGGTATGAGATTGAAGCCTATAAGGTAAACCATAATGTGCTTTGCTACGGATATTCCGTCGTAGTACGGCGTGGCGGACGGTTTTTTCCGGAGCTTGCGGCAAAGAATCAGGTGCCGCAACGGCTCTGGAGCCGTTTGCAGAGAGGGGAAACGATAGAGGAGGACGGAGTCTGCTTTACACCGGATATGGTCATCGGACCGCCGCGAAAGGGCATCCGTCTTACGTATTGTACGGATACCAGACCGACGAAGTCCATTGTGGCACATGCGGCTGAGGCAGATTTGTTTATCTGTGAGGGCATGTATGGTGAGGATGATAAGCAAAATAAGGCTTTGGAGCATAAGCACATGACATTTTATGAGGCGGCGAAGCTGGCAAGGGAAGCAAATGCAAAGGAGCTCTGGCTGACGCATTACAGCCCGTCACTGGTGCGACCGGAGGATTATATTTCAAGGGTGCGGAAAATTTTTACAGAGACCAGAGCCGGAAAGGATGGCAAATCTGTAGTCTTGGAGTTTGATAAGAATGAATAGTCTTTTTTGCGGATAGCAGAAAGGAGGATGCTTATGAAAAAGCGTGTTGCAACGATTAGCGTGGTGCTGGTGCTTGCGTGTGCCGTTGTGGCGCTGTATTGGTACATTGACCGTTCCGGCGGAGCAAAAAAGAAAACGACGGCAGCTTCAGCTGTAGAACAGATGTTGACAAAGGACTTAGAAAGTAATTATCCTCCAACACCGTATGCGGTGGCAGAGCTATATTGCAGTCTGGTGGAGTGTCTGTACAGCAAGGATACGACTGGGGAACAGCAGGAAGGTCTGGTAAAGCTGCAGCTGCAGCTGTTTGATGAGGAGTTTGCAGCACTGAATCCTTACGAGCAATACCTTGCAGCAACGAGAGAGGAGCTTTCGGAGGCGAAGAAAAAGGGTATCATTTTTACCGGTTATCTGCTGGATAAGGCAAGCAATGTGGAAAGGTGGGACAACGAATCCGGTAATTATGCGTCCCTGCAGCTACAGCTGTTGCTGCGCTCTGATGAGGGAAGCGGTACTTCTTACCGGAAGCTGATTATGCGTAAGGATAAAGAGGGAAGATATAAAATATTAGGCTGGAAGATGGCGGAAGAGGGAGGAAACAGCAGTGCAGATACTGGCGATTGAATCATCCTGTGACGAAACAGCGGCAGCGGTGGTAGAGGACGGAAGAAGGGTGCTTTCGAATGTGATTTCATCACAAATTGATATACACACTTTATACGGCGGTGTTGTCCCGGAAATCGCGTCCCGGAAGCATACGGAACGTATCAATTATGTGGTGGAGCAGGCACTTGCGGAGGCAGGCAGGAGGCTTTCAGAGATGGATGCCATTGCGGTCACCTATGGACCCGGACTGGTAGGAGCACTTTTGGTAGGAGTGGCCCATGCGAAAGCGCTTGCTTATGCGGCAGGGAAGCCGTTGATTGGCGTGCATCATATTGAGGGGCACATTTCGGCAAATTACATAGAAAATAAAGAGCTTGAACCACCGTTTTTGTGCCTGGTGGTATCGGGCGGACACACGCATTTAGTACGGGTGTTGGATTACGGCGAGTATGAAATTTTGGGAAGAACCCATGATGATGCGGCGGGCGAAGCCTTTGACAAGGTGGCAAGAGCGATTGGACTGGGGTATCCGGGAGGCCCGAAGATAGACAGGCTTGCGAAGGAGGGAAATCCGAGGGCAATTGTATTTCCAAAGGGGCAGATTGCAGATGCACCGTATGATTTCAGCTTTAGCGGCGTAAAGTCGGCGGTACTCAACTATCTGAACCAGGCAGCAATGCAGGGGCAGGAGGTTTGTCGTGCTGATGTGGCAGCCTCTTTTCAGCAGTCGGTGGTTGAGGTGCTGGTGGAAAAGACGATGGCGGCAGTGAAGCATACAGGCATGAATAAGCTTGCGCTGGCAGGCGGCGTTGCTTCCAATTCGGCAATCCGCGCCGGTATGGAGGAAGCGTGTAAGAAGGCAGGAGTTACGCTTTATCGACCGTCGCCGGTTCTTTGTACCGACAATGCGGTGATGATTGGGGCAGCGGCATATTATGAATTTCGGAAAGGTGTGCGGCACGGACTGGATTTGAACGCAGTGCCGAATTTGCAGCTAGGAGAAAGGTAAGGAGATTATGGCGTCAGTGGGGATTGTATTGGCAGGAGGAAGAGGAACAAGAATGCAGAGCGAGGTTCCAAAGCAGTATATGCTGTTAGACGGAAAGCCTCTTCTGTATTATTCCCTGCGGGCATTTGAAGAAAGCAGGGTAGAGAGCGTGGTTCTGGTAACGGCAGAGGGGGAAGAGGACTATTGCCGGCGGGAGCTTGTGGAACGCTATGGCTTTAACAAGGTAAAAGGAATTGTAGCCGGCGGCGAAGAGCGATATGCCTCTGTCTGGAACGGGCTGCAATTTTTGCATTTAATGGAAGAAAAGCCGGAGCTTGTGCTGATTCATGACGGAGCAAGACCGATGGCAACTGCGGAGCTGATGAATCGTGTACTCGCGCAGACGGAGAATTATGGAGCCTGTGTGGCGGGGATGCCGGTTAAGGATACCATTCAGATGACGGACGAGCATGGAGTCATTACCCTGACACCAAAGAGAGAAAGTCTCTGGATTGCCCAGACACCGCAGGCCTTTGAGTTTTCTCTTGTATACGAAGCCTATGAGCAGGTGATGAAAGAGACGCAAATCAGTGTGACGGATGATGCCATGGTAGTCGGGCTGTACCGAAGCGTACCGATTCAGATGGTGCGTGGAAGCTACACAAATTTAAAGGTGACGACACCGGAGGATATGGTATTTGCGGAGTTGCTGCTGAAAAAAAGAAGGCAGGAAGGAATAGAAAAGAAAAAAGGAGGAATAAGATGAGACAGACAAGGGTGTTAGACTGGGAACATTATTCAGAGAAAGCCATTCAGGCGGTTTCAGAGGGGATTGTTCTGCTCCGGAATGAAAACGGGGTACTTCCGCTTGAAAAGGGCGAAAAGGTGGCTGTATTTGGTCGGATTCAGTTTGATTATTACAAAAGCGGTACCGGCTCCGGCGGCATGGTGAATGTTTCCAAGGTGGTCGGTATTACAGATGCGCTGCTGGAAAGTGGTGCGGTAGAGGTAAATAAGGAGCTTCTTTCCGTGTATCGGGAATGGTGTGAGAGCAATCCGTTTGATTTGGGAAACGGCTGGGGAACAGAGCCGTGGTCCCAGAAGGAGATGCCTTTGTCGGAGGAGCTTTGTGCGAAGGTGGCAAGAGAGTCAGAGACGGCAATTGTGATTATCGGTCGTACGGCAGGGGAGGATCAGGATAACCGTGATGAAAAGGGGGCATACCGGCTAAGCAACGAAGAAGAAGCAATGCTGGCACTGGTGCGGAAGCAGTTTAAGAAAATGGTGGTGCTGCTGAATGTCGGCGGTCTGTTTGACATGAGCTTTGTGACTGCCTATGCGCCGGAGGCAGTGCTGTATGTATGGCATGGCGGGATGCTTGGCGGCTATGGTGTGGAAAGGGTGCTTACCGGCAGGGTGTGCCCGTCCGGTAAGCTGCCGGATACGATTGCCTATGCGATTGAGGATTATCCGTCGCATCCAAATTTTGGCAGTCTGGAGCGTAATTTTTATGCAGAAGATATTTATGTCGGGTATCGCTATTTTGAAACCTTTGCAAAAGAACGCGTCATGTATCCGTTTGGCTTTGGGCTTTCCTATACGGAGTTTGCGATGAAGACCCGGATGGTGCAGGTGACAAAGGAGACTATTACGTTGGAGGTTTCCGTTACAAATACCGGAGCAGTATCCGGAAAAGAAGTGGTACAGGTATATTGCGAGGCACCGCAGGGAGTATTGGGAAAGCCTGCAAGAGTGCTTTGTGCATTTGAAAAGACGAAGGAACTTGCACCGGGAGAAACGCAGCAGCTTCTTCTGACGGTTTTGACGGACGGACTGGCATCCTTTGATGATTTGGGAAAGACAGGACAGAAATCCTGTTTTGTACTGGAAGCAGGGGAGTACCGTTTTTATGTAGGGGCGGATGTGCGAAGTGCAGAGGCGGCGGCAACAATGACGGTGCCGGAGCTTGTAGTGGTGAAAAAATGTGAACAGGTGCTTGCGCCAGAGAGAAGCTTTGAACGTATGACGGCAGTGACTACAGAACAGGGGGTAAGCTGTGGAAGAGAAATCGTACCGGCAGTAGCACCTTTGGACGAGAAAAGAAGAGCAGAAGGACTTCCGGAGGAAATTGCGTATACCGGAGATGCTGGTATCCGTCTTTCGGATGTTTTGGAAGGAAACGCGGAAATGAACGCGTTTCTCGGACAGCTTTCCGATGAGGAGCTTGCCTGTATCGTGCGGGGCGAGGGAATGTGCAGCCCGAAGGTGACAGCAGGTACGGCAGCGGCATTTGGCGGTGTAACGGAGGAACTGCTTGGATATGGGATTCCGTGTGCCTGCTGTGCGGACGGACCGTCCGGAATTCGGATGGATTGTGGGACAAAGGCGTTTAGTATGCCGAACGGAACGCTGCTTGCGTCTACCTTTAACCGTCTGCTTTTGACGGAGCTGTTTACCTGCTTCGGGCTGGAGGCTGCGTACCAG
>CAZCON010000005.1:0-16618 GCA_964500085.1 uncultured Lachnospiraceae bacterium | reverse complement strand
TACGGTAGTGGGCTTGGAAATGATGCGTTCCGTAAACGAGGAAAATGCAGAGGAAAACCGAAAGGTGCAGATTGTGCGTTCCGCAATCAGTACGCTTTCCTTCTCGGAGCTGGAAGCAATTACCCATATTTTTGATGAGCTGGAGGGCAACGAGGGAATTTTAGTTGCAAGTAAGATTGCAGACCGTGTCGGCATTACCCGTTCGGTGATTGTAAATGCACTTCGTAAATTTGAAAGTGCAGGAGTGATTGAATCACGCTCTTCCGGTATGAAGGGTACTTATATCAAGGTGTTAAATGATGTGGTATTTGACGAGCTGAAGAAGCTCTGATAACAGAACAACAGAATAGTTATGTTCGAAACGGATGTTTGAACGGAAAAGAAAAGGGATTTTTTTTTGAGGCCGCCTCAGGGAATTCCTTTTTTTACTTTCTTGTGAATACTAGTCCTAGTATTTTGGTACTATTTTTTTGGAAATGTATAAATATATCTTGTGTTTTTTTGAATTTTAGATATAATAGAAAAGAGGAGGTATGTCGAATGATAGGTTCTGATGCGTTTAGCTTTGTAAATGTACTGAATAAGGCGGCAGATGCTTCATGGAAGCGCAATGAGGTAATTGCCAACAATATTGCAAATGTGGATACGCCGGATTTCAAACGGAGTGATGTAACCTTTGAAACTTATCTGGCAGAAGAGCTGACCGGAAAGGAAGCTTTGTCGAAAAAGGTAAAAAATATGGATTTGTCAAAGCTTGGTTCCACGACCTATGTGGATCATGCAACGCTGGATTACCGGAAGGACGGAAATAATGTGGATATTGATACGGAACAGGCATATCTTGCAGATAACCAGCTGAAGTATTATGCGTTGTTGGATTCCATGACACAGGAGTTTTCGAGAATTCGTTCCGTACTGCAAAGATAGCTTGTAGGGCGTAAGTGCGCTTACGCAGAAAGGAGGAGCCTATGTCCCTGATGGGTTCGTTAAATGTCAGTGCCAGCGGAATGTCGGCACAGCGTACCAGAATGGATATTATTTCCCAGAATATAGCAAATGTAAATACGACAAGAGATGAAAATGGAGAGGTATACCGCCGTCAGACGGTTGTGTTTGCAGAGAAAAACGACAGTAATTTTGCCTCTGTTTTACGCTCCGTACAGACCGGAATCAGCGGAAAGAGTGATCCGCTTGGAGACGGCGTAAAGATTACCGGCATTGCGGAGGATCATGTGACTGCCATGAAGATGGTATATGACCCGGCGCATCCGGATGCAGATGCGGATGGCTATGTAACCTATCCAAATGTTAATACCGTGACGGAAATGACAAACCTGATTGATGCGTCCCGTTCTTTTGAGGCAAATGTCACGGCATTTAATGCCACGAAGAATATGGCATTGAAGAGTCTGGAAATCGGTAAGTAAGACATAGTACGAAAGGATGAGGACGGATGAGCTTAATTGCACCGATAAATAAAATACAAAGTCTTGGGAATGTATATCAGACAGCCGCCGTAACAGAAAAGACGGAGGGAGAGAGTGTTTTTGAAAAAATGTACCAGTCTGCCATTGGTCTGATTGAAGAAACAAATCAGTATACCCACGAGGCAGAGGAGGCACAGATGGCGTATGCTCTAGGCTTAAATGATAATGTACATGATTTGCTGATTGCACAGAATAAGGCAAATCTTTCCCTGCAGTATACGGTTGCCATCCGGAACGGTGTACTGGATGCATACAAGGAACTGATGCAGATGCAGTTCTAAGGAAATACAGAGCAGTGCTTTAAGACCCTTGATTGATACAAAGGAGCAGATAAGATGCAGGAAAGATTAAAACAGCTTCCTAAAAGGCTTTTGGAAATATGGAATAAATACACAAGCAGGCAGAAAACAATTATTATCAGTGTGTTTTCCGGTGTAGTTCTGGCTCTTGCCATTCTTATTGTGCTTTTAACAAGGACAAAGTATGTGGTGCTGTCCACATTTGAAACCACTGAGGTCGCAACCGGTGTGGTAAAGCTGCTGGAGGAAAACCAGATTAAGTATAAGCTTCTGGAGGATAAGCTGACGGTAGAGGTTGACCGGAAAAGCCAGACGGATGCGATTGTTTTAGTTGCACAGAGCGATTTGCAGGAGTCGGGCTTTGGAATTGATGATTTGTTAAATACGAGTATCAGTACAACCAGCGGTGAGAGACTGACAAGAGCCCATCTGTATTCACAGTCCAATTTAAAAAAGGAAATCGAAAAGATGGTGGGCGTGGAGAATGCGGAAATCAATTATGCAATACAGGATTCCTCCACAACGATTCTGACAGCAAAGAAGAATACGCCGGCAAGCGTGTTTCTGACGATAAATGATAAATTTGACAAGGATAATACACCGGAGTCTGTCGCAGTGCTGGTGGCATATGCGTTAGGAAATTCTTCCACAGAGGAAATACGTATCGTAAACCAGTATGGTGTGCTGCTATATGACGGACCGGTGGATGAAGAGGAAATGTCGAAGGATGAGGTGGCGATGTTTAAGCAATCCATCTCGGACGCTTATGAAAAGCTGGTGTATGCAGGTTTTCTTGCCTGCGGTTATGAACTGACAGAGGTTATGCCGTCCATTACGGTAAATATGGATAAGAGGGAAACCTATACCGAGCGCTATTATCCGGATGGTGAGGATATGGAGCAGGGCTATTTATCGCATTATGATTCTTATTCTGCAACCGGAACAAGTGGAGACGGAGATATTCCGGGTACGGATTCCAATGATGAACAGGATTATATGCTGGTGGGAACGCTTGGAACCAATTCCTCCATTGATTCCGAATCAATGGATCATATCTATAACAAGCAGATTACCAATGAAATTTATGAAACAGGTGTGGTAAAAAAAGAAGATTCCTCTCTTAGTGTCGTTGCAACTCATATAGAAAAGGTAACAGAGGCAGAGCTTCGGGAAAAGGGGCTGTTGACGGAGGAAATGACATATGAACAGTTCCAGCTGCTGAACAGCAAGCCTGCAAAAACGACGCCGTCAGAGGATTTGTATCAGATGGTGGCAAAGGCAACCGGAATTCCGGTTGAAAATATCCATATTACGACCTATGACCAGTATCATTTTATAGAGGAAGTGAAGGAATCGCTTGACTGGGAGTTTATTCTTACCATCGTACTTGCAGTTTTGATTCTTGCATTCCTGGTTTACGTGGTATTCCGTGGCATGGCACCGGTGGAGGTGACAGAGGTAGAGCCGGAGCTCAACTACTCTGAGATTTTGGCAGAGCATAACGGTAATGCGTCTTTGGACGAGGTAGAATTTGGTGAAAAGTCTGAAACCAGAATTATGATAGAAAAGTTTTTTGATGAAAATCCGGAGTCGGTGGCAATGCTGCTCCGCGCATGGCTTAACGAGGATTACTAAAGACGGAAGGGGGTATTTTTATGGCGGGAAGATCTACAGATTTATCCGGGTTACAAAAAGCGGCAATTTTGTTTATTATTGTGGGACCGGAACGAGCCTCCAAGGTGTTTAAGTTTTTAAAGGAGGACGAGGTAGAACAGCTGACTTTGGAGATTGCGAATACAAAGAATATTACCCCATCTGTTAAGGATGAGATTTTAGACGAGTTTTACGAGGTTTGTCTGGCACAGCAGTATGTAACGGAGGGCGGTATCAGCTATGCAAATGATTTGCTGGAAAAGTCCTTTGGTGCGGAAAAGGCAAGAGAGATTATCGGAAAGCTGACGGATTCCCTGCAGGTACGTCCGTTTGAGTTTGTGCGAAAGACGGATCCGAGCCAGCTGTTAAACTTTATTCAGGACGAAAATTCACAGACAATAGCCCTGATTTTGTCGTATCTGTCTGCGGGGCAGGCGGCAACCATTGTGAGTGCGCTTTCACCGGATAAGCAGGCAGATGTAGCAAAGCGTATTGCACAGATGGATCGTACCTCGCCGGATACCATTCGTGATGTGGAGCACGTTTTAGAGCGTAAGCTTGCCTCCCTTGTAAATCAGGATTACACCATAGCCGGTGGCGTAGATGCAATTGTAGAAATTTTGAATACGGTAGACCGCGGAACCGAAAAGCACATTATGGAAACGCTCGAAATCGAAGAACCGGAGCTGGCAGACGAAATTCGCAGAAAAATGTTTGTATTCGAGGATATTTTGTCACTCGACGACCGTTCCATTCAGCGCGTGCTGCGTGAGGTGGATAATAATGAGCTTGCTACGGCGCTTAAGAGTGCAAATGAGGAGGTACAGACTGCAATCTTCAATAACCTGTCAAAGCGTCTGGTTGCCATGATTAAGGAGGATATGGACTTTATGGGACCGGTTCGTTTGAAGGATGTAGAGGAGGCACAGCAGAAGATTGTTAATATTATCCGTAAACTGGAGGATTCCGGTGAGATTGTAATTTCCAGAGGCGGAGGTGACGAAATCGTTGTCTAATATGATCAAGGCCTATTCCGTGCGCTACAGGGAGGAAAAGAGACTTGTGGATGTGGCAGAGCGTGCAGAAGCGCTTGACATGATGGCAGAGCAGCAGGCAAGAGCGGCAAGGGAAAAAGAAACGGAGGCAGCCTTTGTCAGCGGCTTGCATGCAATTGCGGTTGAAATGCAGGAAGATGAAAACGCAGAGGAAGGGGCGGCTACCGGTGCTTTGCAGGAGGAAGCGGAGAAGCTTTCGGAAAATACGGAAACAGTTTCTTTAGAGGAGCGTGCAAGAAGAGAAGCGATGGAAATAGAAGCCGCAGCCCGCATAAAAGCAGAATTGACTGAGGCTGAGAAAAAAGCACTCCGTATTGAAATGGAAAAAAATATTCGCACACAGGCAGATATTGTTCTGGAACAGGCGAGAGCCGAGGGAGAGCTGATAAAGCAGAGAGCAAGACGGGAAGCCGAGGCAGAAAAGCCGGCAGTGCTTGAGGCTGCAAGGAAGGAAGGCTATGCGGCGGGAGAAGAAACCCTGAGACAGGAGCTTGTCCGGCTGAAGGAGGAGTACGCCGAAAAGGAACAAGTGCTTGCATCGGAGTTTGAACAAAGAGCAAGCGAGCTGGAGCCGAAAGCCGCAGAGGTAGTGATACAGCTTTTGGACAGTCTGACCGGCGTGCTGCTGGAAAGTAAACGCGGCATCATAACCCACCTTGTTTCGAAAGCGCTGGCAGGGGCAGAAAAAAGCGATTCGTTTCTTATTAAGGTTTCAAGAGAGGATGTCGAGGAGGTCAGGGCAGCGTCAAAGGAATTGAAGGCGATGTTTGACCGGGAGGTTTCGCTTGAGGTAATGCAGGATGTATTATTAAAAAAAGGCGAGTGCATGATAGAGACGGACTCTAATATTATAGATTGCAGCCTTGGAACACAGCTGGAGGGACTGAAAGAGGATATCCGACTGTTAAGTGTACGAGAGAGGGAATAAAAGATGGCTTTTTTGACCGAGGATTTTTTACGGCTGCGGGAGCGGTCTTATATTAAAAAATATGGCAAGGTCGTAAAGATTGTCGGTCTGACGGTAGAATCTCTCGGACCGGAGGCAAAGCTTGGCGATGTTTGTACCATTACGTCCACGGATCAGTCCAGACAGGTGCGTGCAGAGGTGGTGGGCTTTCGCGACAATCGCGTGCTTCTGACACCCTATGAGGAGGTGGCGGGGATTGGAATCGGCGATATGGTGGAGGTTTGTTCTGAAGCCTTGAAGGTGCCGGTAGGAGAGGAGCTGCTCGGCATGGCACTGGATGGTCTTGGGAGACCGTTAGATGGCAGTGAGCTTCATATGAATACATATTACGATGTAACTGCGGTGCCGCCGGATCCAATGGAGCGCGTGCTGATTCGGGATGCGCTGCCGCTTGGAGTGAAGGCTATTGATGGGATGCTGACGCTGGGAAAGGGACAGCGTATCGGCATTTTTGCAGGCTCTGGGGTAGGAAAAAGCACCCTGCTTGGTATGATTGCAAGAAATACAAAGGCAGATATCAATGTGATTGCTTTAATTGGGGAACGTGGAAGGGAAGTAAAAGAGTTTATTGAACATGACCTTGGCGAAGAAGGAATGCGGCGCTCCGTGCTGGTGATTGCGACTTCGGATAAGCCTGCCTTGATTCGTAAGAAGGCGGCACAGACGGCCACTGCGATTGCAGAGTATTTCAGGGATCAGGGCAGGGATGTGTTGCTGATGTTAGATAATTTGACCCGTTTTTCTATGGCACAAAGGGAAATTGGTCTGGCTGCAGGAGAACCTCCGGTGTCCAGAGGATATCCTCCGAGTGTTTATGCGGAAATGCCAAAGCTTTTGGAACGTGCCGGAAATGGTGCAGTGGGTTCCATTACCGGAATTTATACCGTATTGGTAGACGGTGATGATTTTAATGAGCCGATTTCGGATACGGCTCGTGGTATTCTGGATGGTCATATTATTTTATCGCGAAAGCTGGGACATAAAAACCATTATCCTGCCATTGATGTGCTGCAGAGCATTTCCCGTGTGATGAGTGCAGTTGCAACCAAGGAGCATAAGCAGCTTGCAAGCAGGCTGAAAAGTACACTTGCCACGTATACCGAGGCAGAGGATCTGATTAACATTGGGGCTTATAAGGCAGGTTCCAATCCGGAGATAGACGATGCCATTCAGAAAAATGCTGCAATCAATGAATTTCTTTGTCAGGGAACTGACGAAAAGTTTACGTTTGAGGAGACCGTGGAACAGCTAAGACGTATTTTTGCATAGATGCCTGTGAAAAGGCATGAGACAGATTCTGTAATTTTTGTAGGAAGAGAGTGTTGACCATGAAAAAATTCCGGTATTCCATGCAAAGTCTCCTTGTAATTAAGCAGAAGCTGGAGGAGCAGGCCAAGGCTGCATATGGTGCGGCAAAGCTTCGCCTGAACGAAGAGGAAACCAGACTTCTGATGCTGCAGAAGCAGCGGGAAGAATATGTGGAGGAAAAAAGACAGGTCATGTCAGCAACACTGGACGTACCGCGGTTAAATCAGCTGCAGCTCGCAATCGAAGCAATGGAGGATCGGATTTTACGGCAGAAGCAGAATGTGAAAAAAGCAGAGCTTGCCCTGCAGAAGGCAGAGGAGGCGCTGATTGAATCCATGATGGAACGTAAGACGCAGGAGCGTCTGCGTGAAAATGCGTTTGAAGTGTACCGTCAGGAGATGAACGCAGAGGAACAGAAGGAAATAGACGAACGTACAAGCTTTCAGTACGGCAGAAGCGATACGGAGGAAGCATAATGGCGAGAAGGAACAAAGAAAACAACGAAGCGGAGGAAAAGAGGGGTGGCGGCTTTTTGACTGCTATCATTGTATTGGTAATTATTTTAATCTGGGTGGCAATTTTTGCGCTATTGATTAATCTGGATGTGGGTGGAATTGGCACTACACTCCGGCCGATGCTGAAGGATGTTCCGATAGTGAATAAAATTTTGCCGAAGGTGTCAGATGAGGAGCTTGCGTGGGAGAATGATCTTGCATATAAAGATATCATAGAAGCAAACAGACGTATTAAGGAATTGGAGATTCTGGTCGATAAATTAACTATAGAGGGTGAAGATAAGGATGAGGAAATTGCGGCGCTGACAGCACAGGTCAATCGTCTGAAGGAGCTGGAAAAGGAAATGGCGGATTTTGAGGACCGTAAGTATGAGTTTGACAAGTATGTTGTCTTTGCGGAAAATGCGCCTTCTGTGGATGAATATGTCAAGTGGTATGAGTCGATTTCTCCGGAAAACGCGGAACGGATTTATGAGATTGCAATTCAAAAGGAAGCGTACAGTGCCACAATCCGCGAAAAAGCAGCGTATTATGAAAAAATGAAGGCAGCCGCAGCAGCCGAGGTATTTGAAAATATGACGGCAGATTTGGAATATGTCTGCAAGCTGTTGTATTGCATGAAAACCGATTCGGTATCTGATATCTTATCAAAGCTGGATCCGTTGTTTGCGGCTAAGCTTACCAGAAAGATGAAGGAAATGGATGAGGCCAGATTCGATGACTGGGTATTGGAGGATTAGAGAAATCCCCAAAAGGGTTTCTATAGAAAAATAAAGGAAAGGAGGATAAGGATGACAGCACAGGGAGTAATGAGCAGCTCAGCTTCGAAGCTTGGTTCTGCGCTTGCCGGCTTTTCTGCGGCAGAGGGTTTGGTGAAGGAAACCAACGGAGCTTCTTTTGAAGAGTTTATGACGGCTTCCAAGGAGACGAGGGTGCAGGAAGCTTCCGGAAAGGAAGCGGAACGTGCGCCAAAGGAAGCGAAGTCTTCTGTCAGAGAGCATGCAAAGGATTTCTTTACCGGAGATGGCAGAGTAAAGGAAGTAAAGAGTAATTCTCAGACAAAAACAACCGAATGCTTTGATGAGGCAGAGGAAGCAGTGGCTACGCTGATGGTACAGGTGCAGCAGGTGATTTGCAGTGAGCTTGGTATCTCCGAGGAAGAGCTTGTCCGGACAATGGAGGAGCTTGGCATGGACACAGAGGATTTGCTTGACAGAACCCGTCTGCAGGAGCTTTTTTTACAGCTGAAGGATGCGTCTGAGCCGACGGAGCTTCTGACAAATGAAGAACTGTTTGGTGACTTTACGGAATTGCTTCAGACGGTGGAACAGATGCTTCAGGAGGCAGGAGTAACCTCGGAAGAGATAAAGCTTGTCCTGAGGGAACAAAAGCCGGTGGCAGATGAGCTGGTGGAAGAGGCAGCAGAAGAAACGGATATGACTGCAGAGCTTCCAAACACAGAGTCAGACGCCGAAGAGGTACAGCAGGAGCCGGCAGAGGCTGTGGATGCTTCCGTACAGAAAGCCGTGCGGGCAACCACACAGACCGAGACGCAGAATGAAGGCGGCAGCACCGGAGAAAAGCATACGGTAGCTGCAAGAAAGGAAGAAAATGCTACGGTGATTTCTTCTGAAACTGATGCTGAGGTAAGAAATGTGTTTATCGACACGCTTGCCAATGTGACGGCAGGTACCGGAGAAGAAGCAGTGGAAGCGGCGTCGCAGCTGCGGGGAATTGCAGACCAGATTATGGAGCAGATTAAAATCGTAATCAGACCGGAACAGACCAATATGGAGCTTCAGCTGAATCCGGAGCATTTGGGACGCGTGCATTTGACGATTACTGAAAAGGAAGGCATGATGACAGCACAGTTTACCACGCAGTCCGAGGTGGCGAAGGAAGCAATTGAAAGTCAGATGGCAGCTTTACGGGAGTCCTTGCAAAATCAAGGCATCAGAGTGGAACACATTGAGGTGACCGTTTCGGAGTTTGGCTTTGAGCGGGATCGTGATGCAAAGCAGAATTCCGAGGAAAATTCCGGTAAGCAGAAGCGTCGCGGTGCAGTCCGTATGGAGGATGCAGAGGAGCCGGCACCAACGATGGCAGAGTTTCTGAATGTAACCGATAGCAGTGTAGATTATTCGGCGTAGAAAGGACGAAGGCTATGGCATTGATTCAACCGGTAAAGGACGGAAAAATCGAAAAAAATACTGCGGTGGAGAGTACCGCAAAGGAGACAAAGGGTACTTCCGAGCTTGGAAAGGATGCGTTTTTACAGCTTCTTGTGGCTCAGATGAAGTATCAGGATCCGCTGAATCCGACCTCAGATACCGAATATATTGCACAGCTTGCACAGTTCTCTCAGTTAGAGCAGATGCAGAACCTTGCGGCAACGAACGAGAATACCCAGATGCTTTCTTTGGTTGGCAAGGAGGTTTGCGTTTCCGTAGAAAACGCGGACGGTTCGGTTTCCTATAAGGACGGTACGGTTAGTGCGGTAACGGTCAGCGGAGGCAAAGCGTATCTGGAGGTAGACGGAAGTCTGTACGAATCCGATAAGCTGGTACAGGTGTACGAGGACGGCTATCTTCTGGAGCAGAAGATGCCGGATATGCAGAATCAGTATTTTGCATATGATGGAGAAACTCCGAAGAACTTTTCCTTTGAGGTGGATTTCGGCAGGGATGAGGCAAAGGCAACGGAAATTGCGGTGTTTGTAGACGGAGAACAAATTGTAAATCCGGAGTATATCAGACGCAGTGATAATTATTTTACCATCAATCAGGATGTGTTTCATCAGCTGACGCCGGGAAAACACCATATATCAGTTATGTTCAACAATGATCCGTATTATACCACCAAGGAGGATATTATTGAGGTGGATGTCATCAATTCCGAACCGACGGAGGATACGGATGTATTTGTACGCGACAATCCGGTAGAGAAGCCGGAGGAGGATAACGGCGCAGCAGAGAATGACGGAGCAACGGAGGAAAAAGCAGACGGAGCAGAAGCGGAACAGTAGTTTAAACACGGATGGATCGCGCAGGAGGCGCAGAAAAAAGAAGGGAAGCTTATGAATCAGTTACAAAATGGCCGGTTTGTGACGATGGAGCAAATGGCAAACCAGTATCTGGACAAGACCGGTAAACGTAATCAGACACATGTTTCCCAAACGACAGAGCTTGCGTTTCGGCAAATTTTAGATCAAAAGCAGACGGAAATCGGTGAGCTTCGATTTTCCAAGCATGCCAGTGAACGGCTTGCCAGCAGAAATATTGAACTGACCGAGGAACAGAAGGAGCGCCTGTCGGGCGGAGTAGAGAAGGCTTCGCAAAAGGGAATCAGAGATTCGCTGGTTATGGTTGATAATATGGCTTTCATCGTGAACGTGACAAACCGGACGGTAGTTACCGCAGTTGGAGAGGGCGATGACAGAATATTTACCAACATAGACGGCGCAATTATTACATAACTGCCGGACCTGATGAGGAGGCAGTATTCCCCGGACTGACAGAAGGGGAAGCAACAAAGGAGGTCATGAATTATGTTAAGATCACTTTATTCCGGAGTATCCGGTTTAAAAGTTCATCAGACAAGGATGGACGTTATTGGTAATAACATTTCCAATGTAAATACCGTGGGTTTTAAATCCAGTCAGGTAACATTCTCAGATGTGCTTTACCAGACATCGGCGGCAGCCTCCGGTCCGGATGCAGAATCTGGGCGCGCAGGTACGAACGCAAAGCAGATTGGTCTCGGTGCAAACTTTGCATCCGTAAAAACAACAATGGATACCACGGGTGGCTCCACAAGAACCGATAATCCGTTTGACCTAATGATTGAAGGGGACGGTTTCTTTGTTGTGAATAACGGCGGCGCAAATTATTTTACAAAAGCAGGCTCCTTTACGCTTGATGCGAACGGTACGCTTTGTACTGCAACCGGTTACAGCGTGATGGGCTGGCAGGTAGATCCGGAAAATCCGTTGACGGTCCGCGAGGATACGGTTTCAGCACTGCATATTATGAGTGCGGAAAATATGTATTCTGAGCCGGAGGCAACAACAGCGGTTCATTTTGAGGGAAATATTGACAGTGCTGATACGGATCTTGCCGGAACAGGACGTGTTACGAATTTCACCTTTTATGACAGCCTTGGACAGAGCTATACGGTGCAGATGCTGATAAAACAGAATACGCAGGCCGATGCCCTGATTAAGAACGAGTATTCGGTCTCCATTACGGACGTGCTGGATGCCAACGGACAGTCGATTTTCTCTACACCGGAGGATGACGGCGCAGGAAATATTACCTACTCGGAGAGTAGTATTACGGAGGTAACCTTAGGTGACTACACCTTCAGCGTGGCTTCCGTTGACGAGGTTACAGGAAAGCCGACGCTGGATGGCGAATCGCCGATTTTAAGCTTTAATTCATCAAACGGCAAGATGGTGAGTATTGGGGACGAGGAAGGAGTAAAGAGCCTTACCTTTTCCATTAATATCGGAGGAGAGCACCCGTTTAAGAATATTGATGTTGATTTTTCGGCAATGACAATGTTTGCAAACAGCGGTAAGACGACCATTGAAGGCAGTAAGGGTAATCTGAAAAATGAAGGAAAAGGACGCACCGCGGGAAATATGTCAGGTGTTTCCATTGACAATGCCGGCATGATTTACGGTGTGTATGATAATGGTGTCAGCAAGCTGCTGGGACAGATTGTGATAGCGAGATTTGCAAACAATTCCGGTCTGGAGGCGGTTGGTAACAGCCTGTTTGCAGAGTCGCAGAACTCCGGTGAATTTGACGGTATCGGTGAAGATATTACAATGTCCGGCGGCAAATTTAACGTTGGTGTTCTGGAAAGCTCCAACGTGGATTTGGCAAGTGAGTTTACAGACATGGTAGTGACCCAGAGAGGTTTCCAGGCAAATTCCCGTATTATTACGGTTTCGGATACCCTGTTAGAGGAATTGATTAACTTAAAGAGATAGGCTTTGTGACTGGAGGTCGGTAGAGGCTGCTTGACAGCATCCTTTACTGACCTGTCAGGCATTTACGGGGGGAATGACTATGATTGAGGTTACGAAATTAAATGATACGAAGCTTACGATAAATGCGGAGCTGATAGAGACAGTGGAAGAGATTCCGGATACGGTAATCACACTGACGACCGGGAAAAAAATATTTGTAAAAGAAAGTAGACAAAAGATAGAAAATCTAGTAAAATCATATAAGAGAGATATTTTTCGTCAGATTATGGTGATAGATGAATAAATAGTTTCAACATTTATGTGAAATACAAATGTGAAGTTGATGGGAAGGTGAATAATTGTGGATTTGTCTACATTAATCGGTATTATTGCCGGAATGGTATTGTGTATTTTCGGTATGGTTGTAGGGCAGAGTGATGCTTTGGAGGCAATTGCGTCCTTTCTGCATCTGCCGTCCGCATTGATTACGTTCGGAGGTGCATTATCGGCTACCCTTGTTATGTCACCGAGCCTGAAGGACTTTTTAAACGGCTTTAAATCCTTCGGAATCGCCATGAAAAATGTGGAATATGACGAAACGGAGAAAATCAAGCAAATCATTGAATTGTCCAATGTGGCTCGTAAGGAAGGTCTTCTTGCATTGGAGGAGGCAGCAAACTCCAGTATAGATGATGAATTTATGAAAAAAGGTATTCTGCTGATTGTGGATGGTACGGATCCTGAGTTTGTCCGTAAGATTTTGGAGACGGAGTTGGAATGCATTGAGGACAGACATAAGTCGGTAATTACATTCTGGGAGAATCTGGCTTCCATGGGTCCGGCATGGGGTATGATTGGTACTTTGATTGGTCTGGTACTGATGCTGAAGGATTTGAACGATATCAATTCCGTGGGTCCGAATATGGCAGTGGCACTGATTACGACGTTCTACGGTTCCATTCTGGCGAACTGGCTGTGTCTGCCGACGGCGGCCAAGCTAAAGGAGAAGAACAGCGCGGAAACGATGATAAAGACGATTGTAGTGGAGGGTCTGCTGTCGATTCAGGCAGGAGAGAACCCACGTGTAATTGAAGAAAAGTTAAAATCCTTTATTACCCCGTCAGCTAGACATAACCTGACTTCGGGAGGCGGTGAGGAATAATGGCAAAGAAAAAAGAAGAGGCTCCGGCACCTGGTTCACCGGCGTGGATGGCGACCTTTAGTGATTTGATGAATCTGTTGCTGTGTTTTTTCGTAATGATTTTTGCCATGTCATCAGTCGATACGGCAAAGTTTAACGATATGGCGCAGTCTCTTGCCAATACCTTCAGTATTTTTAAGGCTGGCGGTGCCTTCTTTGGTGACGGTAATCTTGTGGCAAACGGTGCAACACAGTTAAGCAATCTGGATGATTACACCAATACGATGGGGCAGGAATCAGAATCGGATAAGGACAAGGAAAATATTTACGAAAACGCCGGCGATACAAAGGAACAGCTGGAATACTACAAAAATAAGGTTTCTGAGCTGGAGGAAAAAATCGGCGAACTGGAAAATGCCGGACAGCAGGCAGAAAAGGAAAGAGAAGAGGCAGCCTCTGCCGTTTATGATGAAATCACCGGTCTTGCCGACCGGTATAATCTGGGCGGTTATGTAGAATTTGGCATGGACAAAGCGTATAATTATGTTAAAATAGAGGTAAAGGGGTCAGTCCTGTTTGCGTCCAATTCAGCAGAAATAAAAGAGGATGCAAAGCCGATGCTGTTGAAAATCGGTGATATTCTGAAGGAATATGATGAGTTTGGTATTGAAATTATCGGTCATACGGACAATGTGCCGATTAAATCCGGACAGTATTCGGATAATGATTATCTGTCGGCAGCCAGAGCCATTGAAACTGCCCAGTATCTGATGGAAGCAAAAAATCTGGATTCCGCGAAGCTTTCGTTTTCGGGGAAGGGAGAAAGAGAACCGGTAGCTTCAAATGCAACTGAGGAAGGACGGGAAAGAAACCGAAGAATTGAGTTTCGGATTTATGCGCCGGCAAACCGGTAATAAATCGACAGGCTTTGTCGAAACAAGGTGTTCAAGGAGGAAAAAAGGATGAAAAGAAATATGCTTTCCATAGTAATTTTGGCAGCGACCCTGATTAACCTGACATTGTCAGCAGTTTTAATTTTTACGGTGATTCCGAAAGCGAAGCGGACGGATGCCTTGATCGAAAAGATTGTAGCAGCAGTGGATTTGGAAACGGAGTCCGGCATTGGAAAGAATTACGGCGAGGTTGCACTGGGAGATCAGGACGAATATACCTTTAAGGACAAAACAATCAATCTGAAGTCCACCAGTGAAAAGGTAAGCTATGCTCAGGTCAGTATCACGATTACCTTAAATAAAAAGCACGAGGATTATGCAGATGTACAGAAGCTGGTTGAGGGGAAGGAAAACAAGATTGTAACAGCAGTTGGTCAGGTGTTAAGACAGTATAACGCTTCTGAGATTACGCTGTATATGGAGGATATCAATCAGACGGCACTGGAGAAGATTCGGGAAATTTTCCAGTCGGATTGCGTGATTGAGGTCACCTTAAATGTTCTTGCGGCAAATTAAAATTTTTGATGATTTTTTGGATGATATGTGTTATTATGTTAGTAGGCAGAGAAATCTGTCTATTGCGTAGGGAGGTTTCGGTATGGGTGATGTCTTATCCCAAAAGGAAATAGATGACCTGTTAGCGGCTTTCTCAAGCGGCGAGATAGATGCCGAGGAGATGCAGGGTACGACGGAAAAACAGGTAAAAAACTATGACTTTAAGCGTCCTACAAAGTTTTCCAGAGAACACCTCCGTACACTGGAAATTATCTTTGAAAACTACGGAAGGTTATTGTCTACGCATTTACCTGCATATTTCAGAAAAACCGTAAGCGTGGAGGTAATCAGCTCGGAGGCGGTTATTTATTCTGAG
Source organism: uncultured Lachnospiraceae bacterium (assembly GCA_964500085.1). Taxonomy (GTDB): domain Bacteria; phylum Bacillota; class Clostridia; order Lachnospirales; family Lachnospiraceae; genus SIG307. Next base: position 1,394 of record CAZCON010000005.1, on the reverse strand, counting down.
TTCACCAATGCGCTGTCAAATCCGGTACTGCTTGGTGTTGTGGATTTCAAGCCTCTGGAGGGAAATATCATTATTGAGCTTTCAGACAATCTCGGCTTTGCAATTGTGGACCGCATGCTGGGAGGTCCCGGATTGCCTTTAGAGAAGTCGAGAGACTTTTCTGAAATCGAATTGGTGATTATTGAGCGTATTTTTACGATTATGACAAATCTGCTGCATGACCCGTGGGAAAACGTGGTTTCCATTCTGCCGCGTCTGACCCGTATTGAGACGAATTTTCAGTTTGCACAGATGATTTCGCCAAATGAGACGGTTTCCATTGTTACGCTGAATGTCAAGGTCGGAAATACAGAGGGGATGATGAATATCTGTATCCCATACGGATGTTTGGAGCCGGTCATTGATAAGCTGAACACAAAGTCGTGGTATTCGTCTGCAAGGTTGCGGGACGATGAAATTTACAAGGAAGTGATTGAGTTTGCCATTGCAAAGGCCAAGGTGCCGGTAAAGGTGGTACTTGGAAGAAGCACCATTTCGGTAAACGATTTTATTAATATGCAAAAAGGCGACATTATTAAATTAGATACGAAGACGGATGATGAGTTAAACGTGTTTGTCGGGAACATTCGGAAGTTTACGGCTTTGCCGGGTTCGTCCTCGGACACATATGCAGTAAAAATCTCAAGTATCGTGAGGGAGGAATAAAGCATGGACGGGATGTTATCACAAGAAGAAATCAATGCGCTGTTAAGCGGTATTAATATGGACAGCGAACCGGCAAATGACACTTCGGCTGCGGACTCCCAAGCGATGTTGACGATGGAAGAGAAGGATGCGATTGGTGAGATTTCCAATATCAGTCTTGGCTCCTCCGCGACAACGCTGTTTGCGCTGGTAAACCAGCGGGTGAATATTTCCACGCCGACGGTATCCATTTGCAAGTGGGATGATTTGTCGGGACAGTATGCAAGACCTTGTGTATTTATCCAGATTTCCTACAAAGAAGGACTTGACGGAAGAAATATACTTATTTTACAGGAAAAGGACGTTAAGATTATTGCAGACCTGATGATGGGCGGTGACGGCTCCAATATCAACGGAGAGCTTACGGATTTGCATTTAAGCGCCATCAGTGAAGCGATGAACCAGATGATGGGAGCGTCCTCTACCTCGTTGTCCTCCATGTTTGAAACAAAAATTGACATCAGTCCGCCTTCGGCGAGTCTTATTGATTTAAACGATGTGGTAAATGGTGAGGACATTGATTCCTTTTTGGAGCATGAGTTTGTAAAGGTTTCTTTCCGCATGGAAATCGGAGATTTGATTGATAGCGAATTGATGCAGCTGTATCCGATTGATTTTGCGAAGAGTCTCTATAAAAAGTTTATTCATGA
>CAZCON010000004.1:9415-16962 GCA_964500085.1 uncultured Lachnospiraceae bacterium | reverse complement strand
GCGTCCCCTCTTTTCCGGTACGGGCCATCAGCTCTGCATTTACCTGATAAGGCCGAAGCAGCTTTACACGTTCTGCAGCCTTATCTTCCTCGCCCATAGAGCACCAAACGTCGGTATATACTGCATCGGCTCCCTGTACAGCATCCAAATCCTCTGTAATCACGATTTCACTGCCGGATGTCTTTGCATATTCCCTGCAAAGTGCCACAAGGCTCTCGTCCGGCCAAAGCTCCTTCGGAGCAAGAATCGTAAAATGAACTCCCATCTTTGCCGAACCAATCATCAGACTGTTTGCCATGTTGTTGCGTCCGTCACCGGCAAATACAAGCTTTTTGCCGCAAAGTCCGCCAAGCTGTTCCCGCATCGTCAGAAAATCAGCAAGAATCTGGGTCGGATGATACGTATCCGTCAAACCGTTCCAAACCGGCACTCCGCTGTACTTTGCAAGCTTCTCAACAGTTTCCTGCTGAAAGCCCCGGAATTCAATTCCGTCAAACATTCTGCCCAACACACGGGCGGTATCCTCCACGCTTTCCTTATGCCCCAGCTGAATATCCTCCCGTCCAAGATATTCCGCATGTCCTCCCTCATCAATGCAGCCAATGGTAAACGCACAGCGCGTTCTTGTAGACGGCTTTTCAAAAATCAGGGCAACATTCTTTCCTTTTAAGCTGCTTCCGGTTATTCCCTTCTTTTTCTTTGCCTTGAGTTCAGCTGCCAAATCCAGAAAATACGCAATTTCTTCCGGCGTAAAATCCTTCAGCGTCAGAAATGAACGTCCTTTTAAGCTCTCCTTTGCTTCCATACCAATTCCCCCTTATTCCGTAACAACAATATTATCCAGCAGAAGCTCCAACGCCCGCTCCATTAAAATACTCTGCTCCACATAGGTTCTGTCATAGGATTCCAGAAACTCCTCCAGTGTTGAAGAATAGCTTTCTGCAAGCTCCGTTGCATACTTTGTAAACTCATCATCATTCAGCGTAATGCCCTCATTTTCAGCTACACAGTACAGCACCATACGCTCCTTTTCGGCACGGCGCATCTGCTCCTCCATGTCGTTCCAGAATGTCTCTGTGTCCGACACTCCTGCCATCTGCATAAAGGTTGCCATATCAACGCCGAACATCGACGCATAGGACTCATAATACTGCTTCATGGAATCCAGACTTGCCTGAATATATGCATTATTGATTTCGCCAAGCTCGGAATTATTTACAAGATAATCCATCACGGTTACGTATTCATTTTCCTCCGTCAGCAGACCATTTACATAAACCTTGAAATCATCCAGCTTTGTGTATTCGCCATTTGTAACCGTATTGACAAAGTCATCCGTCAGCTCCGGCAATACATAATGAGATACCTTATTTACCTTAACCTCAAACACAACCGGCTTTCCTGCCACATCCGCATTAAAATAGCTTTCCGGGAACGCAAGATCTAACGATCTGTTTTCTCCCTTGACTGCACCGATCAGCTTTTCTTCAAAGCCTTCAATAAACTGACCGGAGCCAAGCTCCAGATCAAAGCCGGTATCCGAACCGCCGTCAAAGGCTACCCCGTCAATGTATCCGGTAAAATCAATATTTACAACATCGCCTTCCTCTGCCGCACGGTCCACCTCTTCCTGAAGCATATTTTCTGCCCGAAGCTCCTCCAGATAGTTCTGTACGTCATCCTCGGTAATCTTTGTCACCGAAATTCCGATATAATTTTCCGCAAGCTTTGTCGTCGCCACGCAATCCGCATAGTTGGTAATCGGTACTTCGTCCTCCTTTGCCCCTTCCGTCGGTGTCAGGGTGGCAGGCGCCCCCGTTACGGTTGTTTCCGGAGTCGGCACCTCAGAGCCGGACGGCGTCGTCTTATTGCAGGCACACACAGCCACTCCCATTGCCACACAAAGCATAGCAGTCAAACATTTCTTTTTCATAAACTTTTCCTCTTTTCTACCTCTTTTTAGTGATTCCACCAACAAAACAAAGCGCATTTTCCAACAAAGGAAAATACGCTTTATAGTATACCATGCGGTCAAAAAAAACGCAAGTAAAATGCAGGGATGCGCCGTAAATTCACAATCTTTTCATTTTTTTCAGCCCTTCATCTTCGGATGAAACACATGGGAAGCCAGATATCCGAAGAGCAGTGCCGAACTGATTCCAACCGCCGACGCGGTAAAGCCTCCTTTAAAAAGTCCGAGAAAGCCCTCCTCGTCCACTGCCTTTTTGACGCCCTCAAACAGGGTATGTCCAAACCCCGACAGCGGAATGGACGCTCCGGCTCCCGCCCATTCCTTAAACGGTCCATAGATGCCAAGTGCACTCAGCACCGCACCGGTACATACCAGAAGCACCATAATTCTTCCCGGCTGCAGCTTGGTCTGATCCATCAGCACCTGCACCAAAGCGCAAATTACACCGCCCACCAAAAACGCAATCAAATAATCCATCTATTTTCCCTCCTGCTTTCGTTCCAAAATAATGGCATGTGCAATTCCCGGAATGCTGCTTCCTTCATTTGCGCTAACCGGCGACAGAAGTGCCCCCGTCGGAACGAAGAGAATCCTCTGCCACTCGCCCTCATACAGCTTATCCAGCAAATACCCAGCCAGAGTAACCGCACTGCACCCGCAGCCGGAGCCGCCGGAATGTGTGTCCTGCAGCTCGTTGTCATAAATGAGCAGTCCACAATCCTCCTGCACCGTCTCCATCCGATACCCCTTCTGCCCCAAAAGATCGGCAAAAATTTCTGCTCCGACCGCTCCAAGATCCCCAGTAATAATTTTATCATAATCCATTGGTGTTCTCCGGAAATCGTGAAAATGTGCCTCAACCACTGCTGCCGCTGCCGGGGCCATACAGGCACCCATATTCGCCTTGTCCTTCACTCCGTAATCTGTCACCCTTCCCACGGTTCCGCCGGTCACTATCACCTCTGCGCCGTCCCGTAAGACCTGCGCCTGCTTTTTCCTTTCCTCTTCCTCCTGGGCATGGCACCGTTCCAGCGCCGTCCGGTTACCCACAACCAAAGCGCCGCTACCGGTCACGGTCCATGTCGCAGCGAGCGGCCTTTGATTTCCGTAGCCAAGCGGAAAGCGAAACTCCTTTTCCGCACTGGCAAAATGACTGGAGGTAACTGCCTCCGCGCAGTCTGCAAAGCCGCCGTTTACTGACATTGCCGCCAAAAGCAGACTTTCTCCCATCGTAGAGCACGCTCCGTATACACCAAGGAACGGGATCGGAAGCTCTCCTGCCCCAAAGGAGCTTGCTAAAAGCTGTCCCAGCAAATCTCCTGCAAACAGCAGCCGAATCTGTTTTGGCGTAAGTCCCGCTTTTCGTATGGCAAGTGCCGCTGCCTTCTGCATCATGCGGCTCTCCGCATCATTCCAGTTTTCTCCTCCAAATAAGTCCGTTTCGTCTATCTCGTCAAAAAAGGAACGAAGCGGTCCCTCGCCCTCCTTCTTTCCAACGATTGCCGCACGTCCCAATATATAAACATCCTCTGTAAAACAAACACTCTGCGCGCCGACGCACTTGCCCTTGTCCATTCTTTTGCCGCCTTTCCTCACAGACTTTTTTACGTTTTCACGGACACAGCCGCTACTTTTCAAAGACAGTGTTTGCTTTTTTACGTTTTTTATTCTTATTTTTATAGTCTATAGAAAACTTACATTTTTTCCTTAAACCTTAGCTTATCCAGCACACTTCCAAGCAGGACAAACAAAACGCTGCTAAACAATGATTGCAGGATATTTCCCGGAATTTCCGTGACCGGCGATACAAAGCTTCCGGTAAGAAGCGCTCCGTAAAGATAATAGCCACCTACACAAACTCCGGCTGCCGGAAACAGTGCAAGCAGATTTCTGACTCCGCATATCTTTTTTCCTGTTCTGCAAAAGCATAAAACAAGAAGCGCCTTAATGACCGCCGAACCCGGCGCCCACATCGCATACCCGGTCAGAGCATCTGCAAGCGCAGCTCCGGCTGCGCCGACAAATAGCGCATACGGCAACGGCAAAATGCAGGATGCCAGATAAATAAAACCGTCGCCGACATGCGTATAGCCGTTATAGCTTGGCACATGTAAGTATGCCGTGAACACAAAAACTGCCGCTGTCAGAACGCCCGACAGACACATATACCGGATTTTATCCTCTCTCTTCATTCTACCTCACTCCGTTTCCAAGCTCCGTTAAAAATTCTTCAAAACAAAGTCCGTCCGTTTCCGGAATCTTCTGCTCCGTCGTATACTTAAGCGTCTTTGCGACAAAGGAGGAGGCACGGCGCACAGACTCGGCGAACGCTACGCCGTTTACCGCATCTGCCACAAGCACGGACGAAAAAACATCCCCCGTTCCAGCGCGTCCCGGTCCTGCCTTTGCTTCCCTTACAAGCACCGGTGCCTTTCCGGCTTCGTACACAAAATTGTCCAAAAAGCCTCCTCTTTCCAGACCGGAAATCACAATTTGCTTTGGTCCCGCCATACTGAGCCGTTCACAAATTGCCTCCAGCGCATCCTCCGTCATATCTGACCGGTAGCTTACGCCGGAAAGGATACAAGCCTCCGTCAGATTCGGCGTCAAAATATCCGCAAAAGGCAAAAGCTCTGTCATTTTCTGTGCCAGTGCAGGAGAATAGGTGGCATACAATCTTCCGTTATCACCCATCACCGGGTCTACCACCACCTTTGTCGTCTTTTCCTTAAACTGTTCTAAAAACCGTTTCACAATCCCGGTCTGCTCCGGAGAGCCCAAAAAACCGGTCAAAATTCCGTCAAATTGCAGTCCCAGCTTTTTCCACTCTTCTATGTATGCCTCCATAGAACCGGTATAATCGGTATAGAAAAAGCTCTCATACCCCGTATGATTGGAAAAAATGGAGGTTGGCAATGGGCAGCATTGCAGCCGCATGGCAGAAATAATCGGCAGCGATACCGTCAGGGAGCACCTGCCGAACCCACAGAAATCATTGACCACCGCAATCTTTTTTTGACGATTATGGGACATGCAAACCACCTCCTTGCTTTTTTTCTGCATTTAGTATATACTGAATTTGGTTATATGATAATATTCAGAATAGGAGAATTTTATAATACCAGATGAAATACGTGATTGAAAAAGGAGCCGCCGCACCGGCTTACCTCCAGCTTTACAAACAGGTGCGGGAGGACATTCTTCAGGGGATATATCCCTTTGACACCAAGCTTCCCTCCAAACGCCTGATTGCCGCCGAAGCCGGTATCAGCACCGTCACCGTAGAACACGCCTATGCGCTGCTTTCCGAGGAAGGCTACATCGAGCCAAGGGAACGCAGCGGCTATTTTGTCAGCTTTCGCACGGGCGACGGTTTTATGGCTTCCGAGCAGGCTGCCACACGCACAGTTTTACAGACACACCATTTTTCTTCGACTGACCCGGAATTTCCTTTTTCCGTCCTCGCCAAAACCATGCGGCGCGTCTTAAATGATTATGAAGCCACCCTTCTCGACCGCTGTCCAAATTCGGGCTGCATAGAGCTTCGGGAGGCGCTTCGCCGCTACCTTGCCAGAAGTCGCGGGATTTTTGCCGACACCGAGCAGATTATTATCGGCTCCGGCTCCGAGTACCTGTACAGCCTGCTTGTAGAGCTGTTTGGAAGAGACTCCGTTTATGCACTGGAGTCCCCTTCCTATAAAAAAATCGAGCAGGTATATCGTTCCTCTGATGTAAATTATACGATGCTTCCGTTAGGCACAGACGGCATTGACAGTGCTGCGCTCTGGTCCTGTTCTGCCGATGTGCTGCATATTTCTCCCTACCGCAGCTTTCCGAGCGGAGTCACTGCCTCCGCCTCCAAACGTCATGAATACCTGCACTGGGCATCCAAGGAACACCGCTATATCATAGAAGACGACTTTGAATCTGAATTTACCGTTTCAAAAAAGCCGGAGGAAACGCTGTTCTCACATACCACAAGGGACAATGTCATCTATATGAACACCTTTTCTAAAACCATCGCTCCCTCTCTTCGTACCGGCTATATGGTTTTACCAAAGCATCTGGTTTCAAAATTTTATGAAACGCTCGGCTTTTACTCCTGTACCGTTCCCACCTTTATCCAGTATGTCCTTGCAGAGCTCATCAACAACGGCGACTTTGAACGGCACATCAACCGAGTCCGGAGAAAAAAAAGGGACTGTCGCAGCTAAGCGGCATCCCTTTCTTCTGCTCCCCCTGTTACAGGGTTCTCTGTTTTTCCCTTATCTTTCTTCGCGGAAATACGCTACGCCAAGACTTGCCGGCGGCTGACTCTCACGCTTTTTACGAAGGCTTACTACAATCAGCACGACAATCGTTACCACATACGGAATCATCTGAATCAGATCCGTCAGATATCCCGGCAGCTTTAAGCCCAGCATTGTCGGTAAGAACTGGTACAGCCAGTACAGGATGCCAAACAGGTACGCACCCCAGATACCGTTGAGCGGCCGCCATGTCATAAAGATAACAAGCGCCAGCGCCAGCCAGCCAAGTGCCTCAATCTGTCCTGTCGTCGCCCAGATTCCCTGATTGTAATCCAGTACATAATACAAACCGCCGATGCCGGAAATTCCGGCTCCAATACAGGTGGCAAGATACTTGTACTTCGTTACATTGATACCTGCTGCGTCTGCCGTTGCCGGATTTTCACCAACGGCACGCAGATTTAATCCGGTCTTTGTTTTATTCAATACGATGTGAAGCACTACCGCAAGAAGAATCGCCGCATAGGCAAGAAAACCATAGCCAAACAGCATCTTACCAACCGGTCCCAGCTTTTCTGAAAGAAACGGGATTTTTGCAGAAAACGCTTTGTTGGCAAGCGGCGCTGCCGTGTAGCTTGCACCATTTAAAATAAATACGCCGAAAAAGTTTGCCACGCCCATACCAAAGGTAGTAAGTGCAAGACCTGTTACATTCTGGTTTGCCCGCAGGGTAATGGTCAGAAAGCTGAAAATCAGCCCGCCAGCCATCGACGCAAGAATACAGCAGACCAGTGCCAGCAGCACACATACAATGCCGCTCGGATTTGCCGCCTTTTTCTCATAAAAGTAAGCGCTTGCAAAGCCTGCGAAGCCTCCCAGATACATAATTCCCGGTACGCCAAGGTTCAGGTTGCCGGACTTTTCCGTTACCGCTTCTCCCATCGCACCGTACATGATAATCGTACCGAACGCTACGGCACGAAGAATCCAAGAAACAAGTACACTCATTACTCCTGCACCTCCTTTGCTTTCTTACTGCGGAAAATCAGTTTATAATTTGCAAAAAACTCGCTGCCCAAAATAAAGAACAGGATAATACCGGAAATAATATCCGCCACATAATCGTTTAGATGAAAGGCAGAAGCGATTTCTCCTGCTCCCATTTCAAGGAAAATCAACAAAAACGAGATTAACGCCATCGTGAAGGTGTTAAACTTTGCAAGCCATGCGACAATAATTGCCGTAAAGCCTCTGCCACCCGCGGTAGACACCGAAATCGTCTGGTCACGGCCTGCCACCAAAAGGAACCCGCAAAGGCCGCAGAT
>CAZCON010000004.1:0-9405 GCA_964500085.1 uncultured Lachnospiraceae bacterium | reverse complement strand
TAATCACCTTCTTTACGTTAATTCCCGCATATCGCGCCGTATTTTCCGATTCTCCCACAACGCTGATTTCATACCCCTGCTTTGTGTACTTTAAATAAAAGAACATGGCAAAGGTCAAAAGCAGCACTACCACTATGTTTATGTTGTAGCGTTCCCCAAGGAACTCCGGAAACCAGCCCACCTTTGTTCTCATATTCAGCTTTCCAAGACTGGAGGCCTGTCCGCGCAATATATTGGTAGCGCAGGCAACAATACTGGTCGCCACATAGTTCATCATCAGGGTAAACAGGGTTTCGTTGGTTTTCCAGTGTGCTTTAAAGAATCCCGGCAAAAATGCCCACAGTGCCCCTGCCAGGACACTCGTCACAAGCATCATCAGGAACAAAACCGGCGTTGGAACGCGGTCCCGTACATACACCATAACCAGTGCGGTTGCAAGACCACCCATCAATATCTGTCCCTCTGCGCCGATGTTCCAGAATTTCATCTTAAATACCGGTGCAAGCGCAATTCCGACCAGAAGAAGTCCGGCGATATCCCGGACTGCCCAGGACAGGCGCATGCTGTTACCAAAGGTTCCCTGAAACATAACACCGTATACAGAAAGCGGATTTAAGCCGGTCACCAGAAAAATAAATACGGCATCTGCCACCAGTGCTGCCAGAATTGCAACTGCAACCGAAAGCACTCTGGCTCTCTTCTTTACCTGTTCCCGCTTTGCAATACGCAAAAAAGGCTCCCGTACCGTCATTGTCTTACTCATCTGCGTTACCTCCCGTAGTCGTCATCAGCCTGCCAACTTCCTCCTTTGTAGCGGTACGGCCGTCCAAAAGTCCGGTTACCCTTCCGCCGCAAAGCACCAGAATCCGGTCGCAGAGCGCGAGCAGCACGTCCAAATCCTCGCCTACATAAATCACCGCCACACCCTTTGCCTTCTGTTCATTCAGCAAATGATAAATCGTGTAGGAGGTATTGATGTCCAGTCCTCTTACCGCATATGCCGTCATAAGAACAATCGGTGCCTCGGCGATTTCACGTCCTACCAGCACCTTCTGTACATTCCCGCCGGAAAGTCTGGATACCGGAGTAGAAATCCCCGGCGTTACTACGCCAAGACTGTCTTTAATCTGCTCTGCCAGCTGCTTCGGGCTCTTTCGGTCAAGCATAAAAAGCCGTCCGCTTTCATAGCTTTTTAGCATCATGTTATCTGTCATACCCATAGAGCCTACCAGACCCATACCCAGCCGGTCCTCCGGGACAAAGGAAAGGTGTACGCCTGCCTGCCGGATTGCCTTTGGTGTTTTTCCGAGAAGCTCTACGCCATCGTTCTGAAACGGCGGGTAAAACTCTACGCTGCTTTCTCCCTCTGCACGCTGCAGACCTGCAATCGCTTCTAAAAGCTCCTTCTGTCCATTACCGGAAACGCCGGCTATTCCTAAGATTTCACCGCCGAACACATCAAAGGAAACCGTATCCAGCACCCGCAGACCGTCCTCATTTACCACCGTGAGGTTCTTGATATCCAACCGTTTTATCCGGTTTTTCGATTCTGTACGCTCTATATTTAATTCAACCTTTTTTCCTACCATCATTTCCGTCAAAGACTCCACGCTTGCCTCTGCCGTCGGCACTGCGCCCACATATTCGCCCTTACGCAAAATAGCCACACGGTCAGACACGGAAAGCACCTCCTGAAGCTTGTGGGTAATAATAATAATTGCCTTTCCGTCCTTTTGCATATTCCGGATAACCTCAAAGAGCTTCTCCGTTTCCTGCGGTGTCAGCACCGCTGTCGGCTCGTCCAAAATCAAAATGTCCACGTTACGGTAGAGCACCTTTACAATTTCTAACGTCTGCTTTTGGGAAACGCTCATCGTGTATACCTTTTGGTCCAAATCAAGCTCAAAGTGATACTTATCGCAAATTTCCTTTGCCCGTTCTTTTACCTTCTTTAAGTCAAAGCGCTCCGACCTTTCCAGCCCCAGCGCAATATTTTCTGTTGCCGTAAAGATATCCACCAATTTAAAATGCTGGTGTACCATACCAATCCCCAGTGCAAACGCATCCTTTGGCGAATGAATCTCCACCGGCTTTCCATCTACAAAAATCTGTCCAAAGTCCTGATGATAAATTCCGGCAAGCATATTCATCAATGTGGTCTTTCCGCTTCCGTTTTCGCCAAGTACCGACAAAACCTCGCCCCGGTATACCTCCATCGTCACGTCCTTATTCGCCGTTACCGTTCCAAAGGTTTTGGTTATATTTTTAAACTGAATTGCACACTCCACTTAGAACATATCCTCCTTCTATAAGCAATCCAAGGGGAGTTGTAAAACTCCCCTTGGATGTCCGGTTATTGTCAAACCTCATCTTTTACATAAAACTATTCTATATGGGTTGCATTTTCCGTGATACCATCAATGCGGATGGAGAAGTACGGAGCGCTGCGAAAATCGGACTCTGCGAATGCGCCATCCTTAATGCACTCTACTACATCGCCCTCATAGATTGCAGTCATGGTAGCAAAATCCATAAAGGAAAGGTCTACCTTACAGCTTGTAACCTTGCCGTTTGCATCCGTCTCTACCGTACAGGTATTCTGCTCTGCGCTTACCGTAAACTTATCGGTATCAAATACCTTTAACGTACCGGCCTTCAGCTGTGCCTCAACGTCTGCCACATAATCCGCCGTACCTGCTGCACAGGAGGAACCGAGCGTTGTAATAGCGACTGCATTCTTTGCATAACCCTCTGCCCAGTTTACCGGAACCTCCTTGCCGTCCATTGCGTTCTGGAGTACCTCCGTATAGTATGCAGACCAGTTATTCGTTGCAGAGGTCAGCGCTGCATTCGGCGCCGTCTCTAACATGTCTACATTGTAGCCTACCGAATAACAGATTCTTCCGTTATTTAACAGCTTTTCGGTTGCTGCCGGAGCACCGGTGGAGTCTGCATGCTGACCGATGATTACACAGCCGTTTGCAATCAGCGCCTCTGCTGCCGCTGCTTCCTTATCAATATCAAACCAAAAATCCGTATACTTAATTTCCATCACAACATTGGAAATCACGCTCTTAATGCCAAGATAGAATGCAGTATAGCCAGAAACTACTTCAGCATAGTCAAATGCGCCTACATAACCAATCTTAATGTTGCCGTCTGCGTCAAAGCTGTCTGCCTGCGTCTCCGTGGTAAGAGTACCATTTTCAACCAGTTCCTTTAACTTAAGACCTGCAACCACACCGGAAACATAACGGGACTCATATACCTTTGTGAATGCATTCTTCAGATTGTCAAGACCACAGATAGCTGCAAAGTCACCGGTCATGGAAATAAAGGTAACATCCGTATACTCTTCTGCTGCCTGTACCATGTAGGTCTGGTGACCATAGCTGTTGGAAATAATTACATCACAACCGGATGCAACCAAATCTGCTGCTGCGTCAAAGCACTTGGAATCCTCTGTTACCTTGTACTTCCAGATAATATTACTGTCCTTGATTCCAAGTGTCTGGGCTGCTGCCTTAATACCATCCATATGTGCCTTGGTGTAACCCTCGGTATCATCACCGACTAAAATCACACCGACCTTAAAGTCCTTGTCTTCTGTGTTTTCCTTGCCGCACGCACCAAACGTCAGTACCATGGCGCAGAGTAACAGCAAACTAACCAGCTTCTTCATTTCTTTTTCCTCCTGCATGTTCAAAAATGTATTTTTGACAATTACACGTGCATTATATACTAATCCCCGACAAAAAGCAAGCAAATATTTCCATGTTCGGATAGCTTTTTCCCAATTTCCCGATTCTATTTTTCTTCATATTTCCTGTTTTTCTCCATCGTTCTGCCGGATGCCGTTTCCCTACGATTCCTCTGCATTCCTTACAACGGATTTGCCCTTCCAGCTGCCGCGCCGCCAGCGTATCAGCGCAAAAGCTCCTCGAACGCATTCATCTGCCGCTGTTCCCATAAATACTCCGGCAACGCCAAGCGACAGTCCTACCCCGCAGCCATAACCAACGCCAAGTCCGATTCCCCACATGCAGACAAGTCCTACCAGTACCGGAAACAGCACATCTCCTGCTGCTTTCATGCTGCCGATTACAACAAGATTAATCGTTCGTCCGATTTCCATTACAATACCTACAAGCAGCACCTGACGCACCAATTCCGTGGTTGCTTCGTCACACCAAAAGATTTGCAGCGTCAGCGGACATAACAGACAATTCAGTGCCGCAATCCCGACTGCCACCGGAAGGGAGGTATACAGGGTTTTCATAACTCTCTTATCCGCAGCGTCCTCACGCCCGGCACCAACCAGATGTCCTGTTATAATCTGCGTTGCCTGTGCCAGTGCATTCGAAAACACCACAGAAAACGACATCAGCGTATTTGCATATACCTTTGCATTCGCAGCTTCCGGTCCCATCGGATTGATGAAGGACAGCAGAATCAGCTGATAAAAGGAATAGGCCATATTTTCTCCTGCCGACGGAATTCCGATTTTCAACATCTGCGTCAGCAGCTTCGTTGGGAACGGACGCAGTACCCCAAACGACAGTCTGCCGATTTTTAACCGGTAAAATATGACCAGAGACACAAGCAGCGCTAACAGCCTTGCAGTCACCGTAGATATGGCAACGCCTGCCACACCAAGCTTCAAATATTTTAACGGTCCATACAGGAACAGATAATTTCCAATAATGTTCACCACATTCACCGCCAGCGAAATGTACATTCCTACTCTGGTATAGCCATGACAACGGAGAATCTGCACCATTACATTGTAGCCTGCCTGCAAAAAAATCATGCCGCCCACAATCTTCATATAAGTAACAGCATCCCCGATCTGACTGTCATCTACCTTTAACAGCTCCATAAAGCTGTCTGCAAATAGGAATACGACAGCGCTCATAAGCACTCCGAGCGTCAGATTAAACACCACCGCCAGCGAATAAATCCGATTCATGTTCTCCGTTTTTTTTGCTCCCAGATACTGCGCCACCACAACGCCGGTTGCTCCTGCAATCACATTGAACAGAATAATAAACATCACCATCATCTGGTTTGCATTTCCCACAGCGCCTACCGTATTCTTACCATTCAGATAATCATACCGTCCCAACATAATCGTATCCACGTTGTTCAGCAGTATATTCAAAAGCAGCTCCGCAAAAATCGGTCCTGCAAGAAACAGCATGGATGTCTTTTCGTTCATTTCTTTATTTTCCAGTTTCATCCTTCCACTACCTCCGAGTCTGATAAAACATTCAAATATTACTATGCTGCACATAATATACCTTATTTTTCGTCTGCTTTCAAGTGAAAATCCACAAATATTACTATTTTGTTCTTTTGTTCATTTTACAATATAATAAAAGGCTAAGGTCATAATTCTTAAGACTTTTTTTCATGACGGCATAGCATGCGGGCATTCTTTTGCGTCAGCGGAAGCATATTCCTGTACCGACTGTTCATAAAACCGCTGCCCGCGCCACCGGCTTGGAGATACGGAAAAATGATTCCGAAATCGTTTGGAGAACTCCAGCGGATCATCATACCCCACACACCTTGCCACTTCCTTAATCGAAATTTCCTTATTCTGTAAATGCCGTGCGGCTGCTTCCATCTTCAGCTTTAGCAGGTATTGCTGCGGGCTCTGCCCAAGCTGCTCCTTAAAAATTCGGCTCAAATAGCTGCGGTCAATGCCTGCATACTCTGCCAGTTCTGTAATCCGGAGCTTTTTATGAAGATTCATCCGTATATATGCCTCACACTTTCTCACATAGCTGCTTCCTCTGTTTTCTTCCGTTTTTCCGAGCTTTCCGGCAGTCATGGCATGTACAATTCCCCACAGTCTTTCCATCACAAGCGTAAATCCGGCGCCTCCGTCCTCCGTCAGCCGCAAAAACGCTGCACCAACCGTCCCCTCCACATCCGTCACCACCGGAGCTTCTTTCCGGAAGCCTGTCGCAGAAAGCGCCGTTTCACAAAACGCCCCTGACATTTCCAGCCAGCGATATACCCACGGTTCATCACGATCTGCCTCATAATACGCCATCTGTCCCGGATAAATCAGAAAGAACTGTCCCGCCTTTATTTCATAGCGTTTTCCCTCTGCCTGTAAATATCCCTTTCCGCTATATACATAATGAATAAAATAGAAATTCCGGATACAGGGACCATAGCCGTACCCACTGTCACATTCCTGTTCTCCATACTGAAGCGGGTAAATATCCCGCGGAAGCAGCTCTGTATCTGCATACCATACATGAAACATTCCCATGCCGTTTCCTCCTGTTCTATTTTTTCTTTACACGGATTGCATTCTTTTTCTTCTCTATATCACATTTTCCCATGTCATGTCAACATTTTTCTATTTTTCTTTTTCTTCCTTCGTAGTACACTAAGGTCAGATAATAACAAACACCGATTTCAGAAGGGAGCTTTTTTATGGTCGCAAAAACACCGCCAATGGGCTGGAACAGCTGGGACTGCTACGGAGCAGCCGTCACTGAAGAAACTGTAAAGGCAAATGCCGATTTTATGGCAACTCACTTAAAACAATACGGCTGGGAATATGTTGTTGTTGATATCCAGTGGTATGAGCCGACGGCAGAAAATCATTATTATCACAATTTTACCGAGCTTTGTATGGATGAATACGGTCGTCTGTTGCCGGCAGTAAACCGTTTCCCTTCCTCTGCGGATGGAAAGGGCTTTGCACCGCTTGCAGCATATGTACATGCTCTCGGCCTCAAGTTCGGCATTCATATTATGCGCGGCATTCCGCGTCAGGCGGTGCATCAGAACACTCCGGTGTTTGGCACGGAGAAAACCGCACGCCAGATTGCTGCACAAAACAGTATCTGCGACTGGAATACCGATATGTACGGTGTAGACTGCACCAAGGAGGGCGGACAGGCTTACTACAACAGCCTTTTTGAGTTATATGCTTCCTGGGGAGTGGATTTCGTCAAGGTGGATGACATCTGCCGCGGCTATCCGATTGCCGAAGTAGAAGCCATCTCTGCCGCCATAGAACACTGTGGCAGAGAAATGGTGCTTTCCCTGTCTCCGGGTCCGGCACGTCTTGACATGGCAGAGCATATGAAGGAACACGCCAACATGTGGCGCATTACCGATGATTTCTGGGATAAGTGGGATTTGCTTTACAATATGTTCGAACGTGCGGAAAAATGGTGTATTCATTCCGGAATCTCTCATAACCGCGGTCACTGGCCGGACGCAGACATGCTTCCGATCGGTCCGATTAATCAGGTATATGACAAAGCCAACCGCACCAGCTTTACAAGGGCTGAACAACGTACCATGCTGACGCTCTGGAGTATTCTTCGTTCCCCGCTTATGATTGGCGGCGACATGACGGGCTTTGATGCGTTTACCATGAGCCTATTAACAAATCGCGAACTGCTTTTCGTATTAAATCACAGCCACTCCGCACACCCGATTTACCGGAAACGGAACGGTGACACAGAAGCCTGTGCATGGCTTGCCACCTATGAAAACGGTGATTTCTGCATCGCATTATTTAACCTTGGCGAAACAGAAACCATTGTAGATGCCACGGTTCCGTTCGGTACGGCCTACACCGTTCTGGATATTTGGAACGGTTCAACCGCTAAAATTAACAATGGCTGTATTTCCGCGGTTCTCCCGCCGCATGACGCTGCCATATACAGACTGACACGCTGATAGCCGTAAAAAACTTCCGGCAAAATGTCCACTTGGATCGTATAATCTACCCAACCACTTTCTCGCCCATAATCATCATACATTTTTATCTGCTTAACATTACCCACTTCATCATACTTCGGCAAATACTTCGTTCCAGGACTTACTTGGCTTGGTAGATTTTTATTATAAAAATCATCTGGTAAGAATAATTCTGTCTCTTTACCACTCTTGACATAAAGTCTTTACCCCTATAACAATCCAAGCAGATGCCCTTACCCCCAAAAATGAATGCACTTCCCAAAGCCGACAGTTTCATCTGCTTACTCTAATAGTTGTTTTACATATTGTGCTTTATTCAAAATACTTTCCTCAGAGAAAAACATATTTGGAATTTTTAACTCTTCTTCGTCATCAGAAAACCTACCTGCCATTTCACACAAATCTCTGAATTCTTTATTTTCTAGTTCAGACAACTGCTCATAATCAACCTCTAAATCATATATTCTTGTAAATTCTGAACAAAATGTCTTAACCTGATATGCGCCATCTAAAACTCCATTAATCAGATAGTATAACTGCTCTTTTTCTGTCATGCTTCTTCATCACTCCTTCTTACTTAGGTATTGCTGGCAAGTTTCCCATTGCTTTTCTTGCATACTCAAAGTGATACACTGTATTTACTCATTCCCAGTGTCGGCGTATCCGCACTTGCATAAACGCCCGTATAGTCGCCCTTGGACGGAAGCTCAAGCTTATCGCCCTGTAAAATATATTCAAAGCTTATCTTTTCTCCCGGAAAAACTTCTTTATTCCATCCGGAATTTCTAATCTGATACCATACACCCTCATGACTCTCTACTTCCGCATTCCAGATTTGAAGTATCTCTCCCTGCTGCTCTATCGCAAATCCCCAGTCACGCATTGGCAACACACCGGTATTGGTAAGCGTAGCCTTAATGCTGCAATGATTTTCCCACACGCTTTCCACATAGAACTCTGCGGAAAATCCATTCCCCTGAATCGTTTTCCCTGTTCCGGCTTCTATGCATTCCGTTTCCGGCACATAGTTTCCCGTAAACTCTGCATCGTCAGGCAATTCCAATGCGTCTCCTTCTGCAATATATCCGAAGCTGACGCTTGCCCCTGGTTCAATTTTTTTGTTCCATTCCAGTCCGCAGATATTACACATAGTATCGTCCCCGTGTTTCTGCTCCGCATTCCAGATTTGTGAAATTCTTCCCTTTTGTGCATAGGAAAGAGACCACTCCTCCATTGCCGTAGTCCCTGTGTTGGTCAAAATCACATTCACCGTGCAATGATTTTCCCTCACACTTTCCGCCTTAAACTCTACTGTAAATCCATCCTTCTCTATGTATGTAACAGCTCCCTGCCGAAGCACATTTTCTATTGCTTCCTCATATGCTCCGGCATAGGTTACCTCCGTTGGAAAAGCAATCTCCTGCCCCTGTAAAATATATCCGAAGCCTACCGCTTCTCCGGGAGCAATGCTTTCATTCCAGCCAGCATTCTCTATCGTATGGCTATTTCCACCCTGCGTTCCAAGCTCAGCGCTCCAAATCTGCGTTATTTCACCTGCCTGCACATAATTTAATGACCAGTTCTTCATTGTAACGATTCCGGTGTTTGTTAACGTCACATGTTAACAAACACCGGAATTGTTACAATGAAGAACTGGTCATTAAATTA
>CAZCON010000003.1:0-17137 GCA_964500085.1 uncultured Lachnospiraceae bacterium | reverse complement strand
GGGTGAAGTGGTATATGAAGACCCGGATGCCGGCTATATTGAAACTTTTATTGTAAAAGTGAATTAGTCCGCTTTATTGGACTCTGGTTTTGCTAGAATCTGCTTGTAACAAAAGCGAATCGGGCAAATGATACGGAGGACAATAATATGACAGCAACACTTTTTACAGTAATGATGATTGGTTTGATTTTCTGGCTTGCATTTCAGGACGGTGTGCTTGCATTCTGTGCGGCCTTTTGCGTGCTGGGACTGATTGCGCTTACAGCAGAGGAAGCAAAACAGGAAAGAGACGAGGAACTTCACTTGAAAGAACAGGAAAGAACGGTGTAAACTTCCAGTTTAAGAT
Source organism: uncultured Lachnospiraceae bacterium (assembly GCA_964500085.1). Classification (GTDB taxonomy): domain Bacteria; phylum Bacillota; class Clostridia; order Lachnospirales; family Lachnospiraceae; genus SIG307. Next base: position 16,791 of record CAZCON010000003.1, on the reverse strand, counting down.
TTTGATAACGACATATAATATCACCGTAATCAAGAGCGGAACGGACGGCAGAAATGCAGTGCGGGTACTTAAGATTACAAAACTTTGAAAGCGGCCCGCACTGCGGGAACACTAGGAAGGAGAGTATTGTATGTCGAAAGGTAGAAATCGTGTAGAGGTTCCGGAAGCAAGAGAAGCTATGGATCGTTTCAAGATGGAAGTTGCATCTGAAATCGGTGTACCGTTAAAGCAGGGTTACAATGGTGATTTAACCAGCGCTCAGAACGGTTCTGTTGGCGGTGAGATGGTGCGTCAGATGATTAAGCGCCAGGAAGAGACCATGTCCAACAAGTAAAGGAAAATGACTGCAGATTGGGGTCGTCACAGTAGTGTGGCGGCCCCGTTTTGCGATGGTGGAAAGAAAATATGAAATAATAGTTGCAAAACGGGACAAGATGCGATAAACTTAACGTGTATACATATGTTTCGCTTTTTGGGGGTAAACCATGAGAGTAATCGCCGGTTCCAGACGAAGCATTCGCCTTGCAACAGTAAAGGGGAATCAGGTTCGTCCGACCACAGACAGGATAAAAGAAACCTTATTTAATATATTGCAGCCTTATCTGGCAGGTGCGAGCTTTTTGGATTTATTTTCAGGAAGCGGTGCCATCGGCATCGAAGCACTGAGCCGGGGGGCAAGGGAAGCAGTTCTTGTAGAACGCGACAGGGAGGCACTCGCCTGTATCCGTGCCAATCTGGCGGTGACGCATTTTGAAAATGTGGCGCAGTTAAAGGAGGGGGATGTATTGTCTGTACTCCGCACGCTGCGGCATGAGCCGTTTGATTTGATTTTTTTGGATCCGCCCTATCATTGTGATCTGGAAAAGGAGGTTCTTGCAGTGCTTGGCAGTGCGGCTTATGTGGATGAGGCTACAAGGATTGTTGTAGAGGCCGCTGCAGATACGGAGTTCTCCTACGCCGGGGAGTTTGGGCTATTTGTATACCGGGAAAAGTGTTACGGCTCAAATAAACATGTTTTTTTGGAAAAGAGGACAATATGAGAAAAGCGATTTATCCGGGGAGCTTTGACCCGGTTACCTATGGACATGTGGATATTATCCGCAGGGCTTCTGCATTGGTAGATGAGTTAGTCATCGGCGTGTTGAAAAACAATGCGAAAAAGGGTCTGTTTTCCGTGGAGGAAAGGATTGAATTTTTAAAAAGAGTTACCAAAGAGATTCATAATGTTCGCATTATATCCTTTGACGGACTTTTGGTTGATTGTGCGGTAGAGTACGGAACCCACACGATTATCCGCGGACTTCGGGCAGTCACGGATTTTGAGTATGAGCTTCAGCTGGCGCAGACCAACAAACGGCTGCGTCCGGATATTGATACAGTGTTTCTGACGACCAATGTGGAGTATGCGTATTTAAGCTCCAGTGTGGTACGTGAGATTGCCGGTTATGGCGGTGATATCAGTCATTTTGTACCGGAGTGTATTATGGAAGATGTTTATAAAAAAGCAAAGCGAGGAGAGGCAGTATGAGTACAAAGCGGATTGAACAGTTAATCGAGGAGATTTTTGAGTTTGTGGAAAGCTGTAAGGCATCTGCATTTTCCAGTTCCAAGGTGATTGTACCAAAGGAAGAGCTTTATGATTTGCTAGATGAGCTTCGGTTAAAGGTGCCGGAGGAGATAAAGCGCTGTCAGAAGATGATTGCCAACCGTGATGCTATTATTGCAGATGCGGAGGACAAGGCAGCTGCGATTGAACAGTCAGCAAGACAGCAGGCGCAGCTTTTGGTAAATGATAGTGAAATCATGCAGCAGGCGTATTATCAGGCAAACGAGATGGTACGTCAGGCGACGGAGCATGCTCAGAGTATGGTAGCGCAGGCGCAGGAGGAGGCGATGCAGATTCATCAGGGAGCGTTATGCTATACCTATGATAAGCTGTCCTGCATCGAGAGCATACTTGCGGATTCTTATGAGAAAACAAAGAAATGCTCTGATGATATGTTAGAGGTAATGCGCCAGAATCTTGAAATCATTTCCGCAAACCGCAAGGAGCTGTGTGAGGAGGTTGAACCGCAGGCTGAGCAGGCGGCTGCACCGGAGCAGGAGGCAGATGATTTTGAGTTTGACGAAAATGTATTTTTAGAAAATGCAGAGCAGGACGAAGAGTAACAGTGCAGCAAGCAGTGCGGCAAGTGCTTTTGTCAGAAGATAGTGTGCAAACGGGAGCCCAGTTCCCGCGAGCACACTTTTTGTTTGCGCCGCGGTGGAAAGGCCGCCAAAGGTGACGGCAGCGCCAACCAGCGGAATTAAGAAGGAGTGCGGAAGGGAAAGGGCAGAAAGGGCAGCGCTTCCCGTGGTGACCTCCAGTACGGCATTAATACAGCCGAGAACAAGAGGTGGCAACGGAAGCTTTGTAAGCAGTGCGGCAAGTACGGAAAACAATACCATATAGCCGCCAACCCGGATAAGCACGGAAAATGCCTGTTCGATGGCAGAATCCAGAAGTAAAAAGGAAAAGCGAAAAGAATTGTGTTCAGAAGAAGGCTTGTTGTCAGCAGGACGGAAGGAAAACTCTTTTTTGCATGATTTGCCTGGTTTTGTCAGTAATGCAGCGACAAAAGATGAAAGCAGCACAACCAAGAGCAGAATATAACGAAGTGCCGGCTGCTTCAGAACGGAAAGCGAAATATAGCCCAGAATGAATAAGGGACTCATATTGTTGCAGAGAGGAAGGAGATAGGTGCCCTCCTCTTTCGTAATTTTATTTTGTTCCAGCAATGTGGCTATGGTTTTTGCACCTACCGGAAGTCCGGAAAACAGACCGATGAAAACGGCGTAGCAGCCGGAGGAACTGCAGCAAAAAAGCGGGGAGAGAACCGGGGAGAGTCTTTTGGCCAAAAGTCCGGACAGCCCTGTAGATAGAAACAGGGCAGAGAGGATTAAAAATGGAAGAAGACTTGGAAGTACCTGATTGAACCAGAGAAGCAGCCCACTTTTGGCACCGGTGAGACTTGTTTCCGGAAATGCAAGGAGCAGACACAAAAAAAGCAGCAGTCCGCACTTTAAAAGCAGCGGACGAAGGGATACGAAAGAGGTCACGGAGAGTCTCCCGGAGCTTTGGCATTTGTGATAATATATGAAAAATCATCCGGCAAAAGAACCCTGTATTTTTCATAGGCAACCCGGTTATACAGGTCTGCCGCTGCAATATCAAAGGAAAGCAGTTCCTTTTCTGCCGCGCTGCACCGGAGGGGGCTTTGCGCCAGCTTTGTGAGAAGCGGGAGACGGGCCGTTTTTTTCATCTGCTTTAGCAAAGGGGTGGCACTTTCACGAAAGCCGAGGATGCGGGCATAGGCGGTATCCTCGTAACGAAAACGGTGGAGAATTTCGTCGGTCACTCCAAATAAAATATGAAGCAGACAGCGTTCTATGCGGGTACGGGTGTATTGCTTTGGTTTGAGTCCGGAAAGAAAGGTTTCGTAGTCACAGGGTACACTCCGTCTGGACAGCCGATTGGCAAGCTCGGCGGAAACATCCGCGTAGGAGGCAAGACAAGCCCTTTCACGGTCAATGGCAGAGCGGTAGAGCAAATGAAAATCCTTTGCAAACAGTGGTGCATAAGGCTTTTTGCAAAGCAAAGCCGCAGCCGGAGCCGGAAGCTCTGAAAGAAAGGCGTCGGAAAAGCAGCCATCGTTTGCAAGCAGTGTCCGCAGCGCCGTAGCCGAAGAAAAGCCCTCTGTGGAAAGCTGCTCTTCATGGTAGCCGGAGCCGGTACGGGAAATGGCATACGGTGTGATGCGGCTGCCCCGGCGGAAAAGTGCCTTGCAGTATTCCAGACCGAGTAAGGCATTTGGCGTGGCGAGAAGGGAAAGTGCCTCGTCGCTAAAAAAGCCCTTTGCGGCATCCAGCCTTGCTCTTGGAAAGGTTTTCCCCTCCCTCAAGCATTCCTTTAACGCTGTCTGATAGGCAGGCGGCTCATTGCAGAAAAACGCAGCCATATCCTGATAGAGTTGCATTTTCAGGGGAGCTTCCGTGCCAAAACACAGGCTGTCCACACAGCCTAACCGGTCCAATATTGAAACGGCACCGGAGGCAAAAAACTCCGCACTGCCGGTCGCATAGCAGAAAGGAAGCTCTAACACGACATCCGCACCGCAGGCGAGGGCACACTCTGCTCTTGTAAACTTATCAAAGCAGGCAGGGATGCCACGCTCGGTAAAATCCCCGCTCATCACCGCAATTACATAATCTGCCCCGGTGACGTGGCGGGTTTCGCTGAGATGGTATTCGTGCCCTTTATGGAAGGGATTGTATTCGACAATAATGCCTGCAACCTTCATGGGAGGTCTCCTTTCAGAAAAAACATAATGTGTGCGGCGGCAGAGCGCCGTAATGAAATAAAATGGGAACGAATGCCATCAGGCGGTAGGTTGGTGCCTGTAATAATAGATGGCAAGCTGGGTACGGTCCCTTAGCGAAAGCTTTTACAGAGCGCGGTGCGCCCTTTGGAAAATGCAAAAGAAAAAGTTTATTATCTAAGTGTATCATAGAATAAGTTTGGGGTCAAAAGGTATTTTTTCTGAATCGCTGATAGAATGTAAAAGAGAGTTTCCTTTTTTGAAAAAGTATGGTACAATAGCCACGTACTTTGTTCCGTTTGCGGGGAAACAGGTGTAACTCCTGTACGAGCCCGTCGCCGTGAGACATGCAACAGACTTTTTCCTACCGTGGGTGCCACAGCCTTCGGGACATGCCATTGGAGCTTTTTTCGAGAAGGCGGAGAAAGAAAATGTCGAGTCGAAATACCCGGACGGAATGCTCCTCTGTTGTTTGCTGCGAGCGCCGGCGTTTATCGGAGGAAATAATCAAAAAGGAGAATACGATATGCAAAAGAAAGTAAACAACAAATTCCTTTCCCGTATCCTTTGCATGATGCTGATTGTGGCTATGGCATTGACAGCAGTAGGATGTAACAAGACGGACGGGAAGGAGACACCAGAGAATGTTCAGGAAACAGTAGACAAGGAACAGGACAGTTCTGTAGAGGATACCTCCGGGGATACTGTGACCGGAGAGGACGCGGATGCAGAAAAGCCGGAGGATGTCACCGAGCTTGGCGAGGGGGCACTTAGTTTTCATTTCTCTGTAGTGGATAAAGATGGAAACGAGACAAAGTTTTTGATTCACACCGATGAGAAAACGGTGGGGGCTGCGCTGTTAGAGCAGAACCTGATTGAAGGAGAGGAAAGCCAGTATGGGCTTTATGTAAAGAAGGTAAACGGTATTGTTGCCGACTATGACATTGACGCTACCTACTGGGCATTTTATGTTAATGGTGAGTATGCCATGAGCGGCGTGGATACGACCGATATTGTGGAGGGAGAAAGCTACTCCTTTGTGGTATCGAAATAATGAAGCTAAAGGTCAGAGAGCTTGTCATATTTTCCATGCTGGGAGCCTTGATGTATGTGTCTAAGGTAGTGATGGAGTTTGCGCCAAACGTGCATCTGCTGGGGGTATTTACCGTTGCATTTACTGTGGTATACCGCAAAAAGGCATTGTATCCGATTTACATTTATGTATTGTTAAATGGTATCTTTGCCGGATTTGCTACCTGGTGGATTCCCTATTTGTATCTATGGACAGTGCTGTGGGGAATTACCATGCTTTTGCCAAAGAAGCTTCCAAAGACTGTGCAGCCGTTTGTTTATGCGGCTGTGAACTCGTTACACGGGTTTGCTTTTGGAACCTTGTATGCACCTGCACAGGCACTTTTATTTGGGCTTGACTTTAAGGGAATAGTGGCGTGGATTGTTGTGGGACTTCCGTGGGATATGGTACACGGCATCAGCAACCTGATTTGCGGTTTTCTTATTGTGCCGATTATCCTGCTACTTAGACAGCTGGAGCGGAGCACGACAGACTAGTACAAAGTACGAGGAGGGACAGTATGGAACAGGAGAATCATAGGGCAAAGGGCAGACGAAAAAGAAAGGTGCTTCGTATGATTTTAACGGTGCTTCTTGCACTGCTTTTTGTGTTGGGAATTGTGATTGGAGTGAATGCCTCAAAAAATGGAAAGGCAATGAACGCCTGCGTAGACGCGGTACTGGAGGAGCTGGAAAAAAGCTTTACGGTAACGCCGCGCGATGTCGGAGAGTTTAAGAATTTAAAGGTATATGGGATTATGAAGTTCCGGGTAGAGCAGTATGACATTGAGGAGCTTGGGAATCTGTCGGTGATGCGTGTGAATATGGGCATCATGCAGATGGCAACCATTGTGCTTACGCCGAAGGATAAAAACCTGCCGTTGCTCTCCGCAGACTACATGTACATATTATCCAACCGGAAGTCCTATCTGGAATTTTATGATTTGGTAAAGGAAAAGGACGAAGCCTACCACCGACTGTTGACCTCGCTTGCGGATGTGACAGACGACTATACGCAGCTGGAGGATTTTGAAGCTTCCGCTGCATGGTATGAGGAGCTACTCACGGTAGAAGCATATAAGTCGGGAAAGCCAAAGGACGACATTGCCTTAAAGCAGCTGCTTACGGACAGTCTGCGCGTGTATTTAGAGCACGCAAGAGAGCTTCCCCTGCTTAATAAGGAGGAACGCGAAGAGAAGCTTGCCATTACGCAGGAGTACACCGACGGTCTGATTGAAAAGGGCGGCGTATCCACGGATGTCTTTAAGAAAGAATTAGGAGAAGAGAAGACAAAGAACTTTTTCGATGAGGTGTTCTTTGGAACAACAGCGGAGTAAGGAAGCAGGGGAGGTGCCGGATGCCTTTCAAAATTGTCAGAAACGATATTACAAAAATGCGGGTAGATGCGATTGTTAATACAGCAAACGAAGCACCTGTTTATTCCTATGGAACAGACAGTGCAGTGTATCGTGCGGCCGGAGCAGAGGAGCTGCTTGCACAGCGGAGAAGCATCGGAGCTCTTGCAGAGGGCGAGGCGGCGGTGACACCGGCCTTTCGGCTACCGGCAAGGTATATTATTCATGCGGTGAGTCCGTTTTATCGCGGGGAAGGAACGGAGTCAGAGGAAAGGCTGCGTGCCTGCTATCGAAACAGTCTTGCGCTGGCATTGGAGAGGCAGTGCGAAAGCATTGCTTTTCCGCTTATTGCGACGGGAAGCTGCTGGACGAGACAAAGGATTTACTGGCAAGAGCCGAGTATGCTCTTTCTCCCTGTGATAAGCGGGATATTATTTTTTCGTACTTTATTGAGCACGGTGTGTATGATATGATTGAAATTGACATTGCACTGGAGGAGCATGGACTGGCATGCTTTATTGAGTAACATAAGGGTCGCCTATACGGCGACCTTTTTTTGAAGCTTTGTGTTATAGTTACCTCAGAAACAGAAAAGAAAGAGAGGTAATGAATATGAAAGACATGAAAAACATGAAAAACGGACTTACGGAGCTTGTTTTTATTCTGGACCGCAGTGGTTCTATGGGAGGTCTGGAGGCGGACACCATCGGCGGATATAACGCGCTTATGGAAAAACAGAAAAAGGAAGAGGGAAGGGCGATTGTTTCTACGGTGCTTTTTGACGACAGGGTGGAGGTACTGCATGACCGTGTGGCGCTAAGCGAGGTTCCTGTTATGACGGAAAAGGAATATTATGTACGGGGCTGTACCTCGCTCTTAGATGCCATTGGCGGAGCGGTGCGCCACATCAGCAATGTACACAAGTACGCAAGAAAGGAGGACCTTCCGTAGAAAACGCTGTTTATCATTACAACCGATGGACAGGAAAATTCCAGCCGACGGTACACCTATGAAAAGGTAAAAATGCTGGTGGAGCGGCAAAAGGAAAAATATGGCTGGGAGTTTCTGTTCCTTGGCGCAAATATGGATGCCATCGCTGAGGCGGGACGTTTTGGAATTGCTCCGGAACGGGCTGTAAAGTACCAGTGCGACAAGGAAGGCACAGCAGTAAATTATCGTGTATTAAGCGAGACAGTCAGCAGGGTAAGAAGGTGTGAGGCATCGCAGCTTAGTATGGCGCTGGCACCGGATTGGAAGAAAGAAATCGAGGCGGACTATAAGCGGAGAGAAAGGACGCAGATGCTCTTGATATAATGCTTCCAACAATTAATGGTAGTCCTGACTATAATATTATACAGCTTATCGTGTCAGCTATTAAGAAAATGGTTATTAAAGATGTGGTGTTATATGCTTATAGAAAAATAAATGCAATAACGGGTATAGTGACAGCTGAAGGAAATACGAATAATAGTATTTACCGGGTTGTTGAAAACTAACAGTTAAAACTCCTTGCCACAAATGGTATGTTGGTGAAGCGTCCGATGGTAATAACTGACGATAAAGTGCTGGTAGGTTTTAAGAAAGCAGAGTGGGAAGGAACACTTTTATGAGCAAAGAATTACAGATAAGAAATAGTACGGTTGATTTTCTTGTTTTTACACGAGATGCAGGAGAAGACGGAATAGAAGTCAGGATTCACTCTATGAAAGTGATTTTGACAGGCTAATGAGTGATATGGAAAATAGTAGTACTATTGATTAGTACCACAGATGGTTTCCGTTGCAAAAATGGTGGTTTTGATGTATAATTTTCTATGTGGACTTGCAAACCATCAGACGATTATTCTTTGAATAGTTAAATAACCTGCAAGCCACCGGAACTACATACAATGATGAAAAATGTCTTTGGTACTGGATTGGTACTAAAAAAGTGTGAAACTAGAAATAATGCGTGAAAAATCCACTGTTTTCTGAATTGTAGAGTATAGGAAAAGATTAAAAATCAAATAAAGTCACATCAAACCTTGCGAGTTTGAATAAAAGCTTTGGACGTTTTAATTGAACGGGAAGCAGGAAACAACAAATATTAAAATTATTCAAAGGAGGACACCTTATGAACAGATTTATCCTTAACGAAACTTCCTACCACGGTTCCGGCGCAATTAGCGCTATTGCGGACGAGGCAAAGGCGCGCGGTTTTCAGAAAGCCCTTGTTTGCTCCGACCCGGATTTGATTCGGTTCGGTGTGACGAAGAAGGTGCTGGACGTGATGGATGCGGCAGGGTTAGCGTATGAGATTTATTCCAACATCAAAGCAAATCCGACCATTGAGAATGTGCAGTCCGGTGTGGCAGCGTTAAAAGCGTCCGGCGCAGATTATATTGTGGCGGTGGGTGGCGGTTCATCAATGGATACCGCAAAGGCAATCGGTATTATTGCTACCAATCCGGAATTTGCGGATGTACGCAGTCTGGAGGGCGTGGCACCGACGAAGAATCCTTGTACGCCGATTTTTGCCGTGCCGACTACGGCGGGTACGGCAGCGGAGGTGACGATTAATTATGTAATCACCGACCCGGAGAGAAACTGTAAGATGGTTTGCGTGGACCCACATGACATTCCGGTGGTGGCGTTTGTGGACCCGGATATGATGGCTACTATGCCAAAGAGCCTGACGGCAGCGACGGGGATGGATGCCCTGACCCATGCCATTGAGGGCTATATTACCGGCGCAGCGTGGGAGCTTTCCGACATGTTCCACTTAAAGGCAATCGAAATCATTGCGCGCTCTCTTCGCAGTGCGGTTAAGGGCGAGGCGGCCGGCAGAGAGGGAATGGCGCTCGGTCAGTATGTGGCTGGTATGGGCTTTTCGAATGTAGGTCTTGGAATTGTGCATTCGATGGCACATCCGCTTGGCGCGGTGTACGATACGCCGCATGGTGTGGCAAATGCCATTATTCTGCCGACGGTTATGGAATATAATGCAGAGGCTACCGGTGAAAAGTATCGTGAAATTGCGCGTGCCATGGGCGTACAGGGTGTAGATGCCATGACAAAAGAGGAGTACAGAAAGGCAGCCATTGATGCGGTGCGGCAGCTGTCGCAGGATGTCGGGATTCCGGCAGACTTAAAGGATATCGTAAAACGTGAGGATATTCCGTTCCTAGCACAATCAGCCTATGATGATGCATGCCGTCCGGGTAATCCGAAGGAAACCAGCGTGGAGGACATTGCAAAGCTGTATGAGTCTTTGCTGTAAAATGCCATTTGTTTTGAAAACAGCTCAAAAAGTCAATCGTAAAATTTGCGGTTGGCTTTTTTGGCTTAGGAAGGATTGTTCCGCTCATTTGTAAACTGAATATCTTGGTATTGGGGCAGACCAAAGCAAGAGAACAGCAGGCGGATCCAAGAAATGATATGTTTGCGTAATAACAAGTGCGTAGTAAAAGTATGGGGATAAGTCGTCATGCAACGGTCTATCCCAAGCTTCTCAAAAATTTTTGTTGCGGATTGAATTTAGAAAAGATTTGTGGTAGTATAAAATGGATAAGGTATTTGATGTTGTCCTTTCTGCACTACCGGAAATGAGACATTATGGGTACATCCCTTAACGGCAAGAAGCCAGGTGTAGAAATTACACAGCGTAAGGCTGGTCTTTATCAAGGAAGTTTTACCAATCGGTTCGGTAAAAAAAGACAGTGTATGGTAAAACGTTGGTAGAGGTTCGGCGGAAGTTACGTTCCGAACAGTACGAGGATGAAAAGGCGATAAATGTAGTTACAAAGGAGGCCACTTTGGATGAGTGGTACGTAATTTGGTCGGATACTTGTAAGAAGAACTGCCGGAGTTCAACCCAATCCACCTACGCAGACCATTACAAACGATTCAGCCGGAAGTGGGATGGCGTAAGCTGACATCTATAAAACTTATTGTCCTCCGGCAAGTTTTCAATTCTTTGGAAACAGATAATCAGCGAAAGAATTTTTTTACAAGTGAATAATAGGCGCAAAGCCTAGTAAATAAAGGAGAATTGAGAGATATGGAACAGTACAAGAAAGAATTTATCGAGTTTATGGTTGATAGTAAGGTGCTGAAGTTTGGCGATTTTACCTTAAAGAGTGGCAGAAAATCCCCATTTTTTATGAATGCGGGTGCTTATGTGACCGGTACACAGCTTAGAAAGCTCGGTGAATATTATGCAAAGGCGATTCATGATACCTACGGGGATGATTTTGATGTGCTGTTTGGACCGGCTTATAAAGGAATTCCGCTTGCTGTTGCAACTGCGATGGCGTACAGTGAGCTTTATGGAAAGGATGTAAAGTATTGCTCTAACCGTAAGGAAGTAAAGGATCACGGAGATGTGGGAATCCTTCTCGGACATAAGCTGCAGGATGGCGACCGTGTGGTCATGATTGATGATGTTACCACTTCCGGTAAATCCATGGAAGAAACCGTGCCGATTGTTCGTGCACAGGCAAAGGTGGAGATAAAGGGCCTGATTGTTTCTTTGAACCGTATGGAGCGTGGTCAGGGCGAAAAGTGTGCATTGGATGAGGTGGCAGAGCTTTATGGATTTCCAACGGCTGCGATTGTAAATATGGCAGAGGTGACAGAGCATTTATATAATAAGCCGTATAAGGGCGAGGTGATTATTAACGATACCTTAAAGAGTGCGATTGATGCTTATTATGAACAGTATGGTGCAAAATAGGCTGTAGCTTGGAGTGTAAATCGCGTCAAAAGGATAGGAGGTAGCTTATGCAGGATGAAAAGATTTATAGGACGATGTCATCGGTAGGGGTATGGAGCTTGGTGCTTGGCATTGTAGCAGTGCTTGTCGGGGCACTGACGGGAGCTGCACTGATTGTAAACAGCGCAAGGCTGTTAAGGAAAAAGTCAGAGATTATGTTTTAGAATTGTCCGGAACGGATGTATGAGAAAAGAGGCTGCACAGGGAATGCGGATATGCTCCTGAAAACTGTGCAGCTTCTTTTTTGTAAATAGAACTTTACATAAAATGGGTTACAAGGGATAAAAACAGGCTAGAAATTAAAAAATAAAGAAAATAAAACAAAAAATGCAACCCAAGGTTGCTGAAAATAAAAAGTGAAGTTGCTTGCAAGAGGAGTGGTAGTTTGTTATAATGAAGCACATAGTATAGTAGCAGGTAATTAAATAAAGGAGAATGCATATGACCATCGGACAGAAAATTATACGATTAAGAAATGCTGCTGATATTTCTCAGGAACAGCTTGCTGAGACACTTGGAGTTTCCAGACAATCTATTTCCAAATGGGAAATGGATCAGGCACTTCCGCAGATCGATAAGGTATTGCAGCTTGCGGAAATTTTCAGCGTAACTACAGATGAATTGTTATTGGATAGAATTGAAATTGATCGCAGACCGGCAGGAGAACCTCGAAAGCTAAAATACTTTGGTACGGATGGCTTTCGTGGAGAAGCTAACGTAAATTTGACCTCGATGCAGGCGTATAAGGTGGGGCGTTTTCTCGGATGGTATTATTCTTCCAAGCTTTCCGGCTGTACAAAGCCAGGGTATCGTCCGCGTATTGTCATCGGCAAGGATACAAGACGTTCCAGCTATATGCTGGAGTATTCCATCGTTGCGGGAATGACGGCCAGCGGTGCAGATGTTTATATGCTTCATGTAATTACGACACCGGGTGTTTCTTATGTGACCCGTAAGGATGAGTTTGACTGCGGTATTATGATTACTGCATCCCACAATCCCTTTCATGATAACGGAATCAAGGTGCTGAACGGGTATGGGGAAAAACTGGATGATGAGACGACGGCACTGATTGAAGCGTACATTGACGGTGATTTACGGTCTTTGGGAGTGACAGGAGAGGATTTGCCGCTTGCCCAGGGGGCGAAGCTTGGTTGTATTTATGAGTATTCTGCTGGCAGAAACCGTTACACCGGCTATCTCATTTCTCTGGCCTCGAATTCCTATAAGCGTTTGAGAATCGGTCTGGATTGTGCAAATGGTGCATCATGGAGTATTGCAGGAGCGGTATTCAGTGCATTAGGAGCACAGACCTATGTTATCGGGGATGAGCCGGATGGCCTGAATATTAATGAGGGCTGTGGTTCTACGCATATTGAAAAATTAAAGAAGCTGGTAAAGGATAAGCATCTGGATGTTGGTTTTGCCTTTGACGGAGACGCAGACCGTTGTATTGCAGTGGATGAGAATGGAAATGAAGTGGATGGCGATGCCATGATTTATATTCTCGGAAAGCGTATGAAGGCGCGCGGTACCTTAAATGAGAGTACGGTAGTAACTACAATTATGTCCAATTCCGGTTTTGTGGACAGCCTTGCAGAGGCAGGTATAAAATGCGTGCAGACAAAGGTTGGAGACCGTTTCGTTTATGAGTGTATGCAGGAGCATGATTATGCCATTGGCGGAGAGCAGTCCGGTCATATTATTTTGAAAAAGTATGCAACAACCGGTGACGGTATTTTGACTGCCATTATGATTGCGGAAGAGCTGTGTGATTCGAAAGCATCATTAGCAAAGCTGGCAGACCCGATTCATTTGTATCCGCAATACTTAAAAAATGTAAGGGTAAAGAACAAGGCAGCGGTGCTGGCAGATGCGAAGGTTTTGAATGCAAAGGAAGAGGTTGAAAAGCTCATCAATAAGAAGGGAAGAGTGCTTCTCAGAGAGAGCGGAACAGAGCCGGTCATCCGCGTAATGGTAGAAAGTGAATCTCAGGAAAAGTGTGTGGAATATGCGGAAAAAATAGTAAAGGTCATTGCCGAAGGAGGACACTGCGTTGAATAAACTGGTAAAGACAAGGGATTTGTATGCCTCCCAACCGGAGTATCTGACCGAGCTGTTTCAGGAGAGCGAATATCCGTGGCAAATGCTTCCGAAGATTAAGGGGTATATTTTAGGTTTAATTGAAAAAGGACTTCCGGGATATACTTTACTTTCAGAAGGTGTGCTAATTGGAGAAAATGTAAAGATATATCCGACGGCTACCATCGAGGGTCCAACCATTATCGGTTCCGGAACTGAAGTGCGACCGGGTGCGTTTATTCGCGGCAGCGTGATTACCGGAGAAAATTGTGTGATTGGTAACTCTTCTGAGCTAAAAAACTGTATTCTGCTTGATAAGGTGCAGATTCCGCATTATAACTATGTGGGTGACTCTATTCTTGGAAATAAGGCGCATACCGGGGCGGGCACGATTTGCTCCAATCTAAAGTCTGACGGTAAGCCGGTCGTGATTCACGGCGAGGTGGATTATGAGACCGGACTTCGGAAAATCGGCGGTATTTTAGCGGACGGTGCCGATGTGGGCTGCGGCTCTGTCATCAATCCGGGTACGGTAATCGGGAAAAATACTTCCGTTTATCCGCTCACGGCGCTGCGGGGCGTTTATCCGGCTGACTGTATCGTAAAGGATGCGAAAACCGTAGTAAAGAGAGTATAGACCGTGTCAGGCAGATTCCGAGGGTGTGCGAAATTGCGGGAATGCAAGGCAACGGAGCAATTGGTGTATCCGTCAGGGGCAAAATACCGTTTGCCTCTGATCTCATAAAATAAAAATAGAAGGAGATAGGATTATGAATTTTATCAAGGTAAGCAACTATGATGAGCTTAGTGCAAAGGCAGCGGCGCTTATTTGTGCACAGGTAGTAATGAAGCCGGAGTGTGTGTTAGGTCTGGCAACAGGGTCTTCCCCACTTGGTACCTATGAGAAGATTGCGGAAAAGTGTACAAAGGGCGAGGTAGATTTTTCTAAGGTTTCATCCATCAACTTGGATGAGTATGTAGGTCTTGATGGAAGCAATGATCAGAGCTACCGTTATTTTATGAATACCAATTTGTTTACAAAAATCAACATTGATATTACAAAGACCAATGTACCGAACGGTTGTGCAGCAGACCTTCAGAAAGAATGTGAGGCGTATGATGCGTTAATCGCCAGATCCGGTGGGATTGATTTGCAGCTTCTTGGTATCGGACTTGACGGTCATATCGGATTTAATGAGCCGGATAGTTATTTTGAGAAGGCGACCCATGTGGTAGACCTGGACCCGTCCACCATTGAGGCAAATGCCCGTTTCTTCGCCTCTGAGGCAGATGTGCCGAGAAAGGCAGTTACGATGGGAATGGGCGGTATCATGAGTGCAAAAAAGGTTCTTTTGATTGCCAACGGCAAGGGGAAAAAGGACATTGTAGAAAAGGCGTTCTTTGGCCCGATTACGCCGGCAGTTCCGGCCTCTATCCTGCAGCTGCATCCGGATTTGACTGTGATTTACAGTGAGAACTAAAGCGAAAAGAAGAAAACAAAAAGAAGAAAACCAAAAGAAGGTTGGCTTACGGTCAGCCTTCTTTTTGTACAGACAAAGGGAGTATAGGAGCATGTTTCCGAACGTCGGCTCCATTATACGGAGATATGCGGAGAAAAGAAGGGTATTAGCCGGAAACGATTTGCCCATACTTATAAAGGCAGCCGGAACAATGGAATGTCGCAAAAGAAAGCGTTGAAGTAACGGAAAAATAGGAGTATAATCGTGTGAGGGATTGGAATAGAATGATACAGGGAAAAGGTGCAGAATAGAATAAGAATACGAAAACATGAGATAAGGAGGAACGCGATGGCAAGCTTATCGGAGTATTTCATCTGGCGCGGGGATATCACTTTGGAACAGGTTCCGCTAAATGTGGTGGATGCCCTGTTATTGTCCCAGCTTTCGTATTTAGATTTGAGCGGAATTATCGGTGACGGGGAGAAACAGCAGGAATGCACACTTGCACAGGCATCGGAGCAATACTGGAAGCTGCATACACAGGCAGAATTGGAGCGCTGTGTTTCCGTCGCACTCCGAACGGCGGGAGGACTGCTACGAAGAATGGCAGAAACGAAACGGTTTGCGGATTTGGTGCTGCGAAATTATGTAAGACGGATTGATGTGGCAGCAGAGGAACAGTTTGAAGCGTTGGAAATCGTACTCAGTAAAAAAGAAAGCTTTCTCTCCTACGGCGGGACAGATGATACGCTGGTTGGCTGGAAGGAGGATTTTAATATGTGTTATTTATCCCCGGTTCCGGCACAGACAGACGCACTTTTCTATCTGGAACGCATTTTGGAGGGAGATGGAAGAAAGGTGTACCTCGGCGGCCATTCCAAAGGAGGAAATTTATCGGTGTATGCTGCCGTAAAATGCAGAAGACTATATTCCAGAAGGATTCTTAGCGTATTCAATTTTGACGGACCGGGCTTTAACCGCGCATTTATTGAGGACAGCCGTTATCAGGAAATGAAGGGAAAGATAGAAACCTGGGTGCCGGAGTCCTCTGTTATTGGTATGCTTCTGGAGCATGAGGAGGATTATCAGGTTGTCGAAAGTAATCACGTGGGAATCATGCAGCATGACGTGACTTCCTGGGAGGTCCTGGGAGCCGGCTTCGTAAAGCTTCCGGCGGTAAAAGAAAGCAGTAAGCGCCTAGCTGTTGGGGTAAAGGAATGGATGAGCGGCCTGAAGCCGGAGGAATTGGAATTTTTCTGTGACTGTATTTATGAAGTATTAAGTGCAACAGACGCAAAAACGCTGGCAGAGCTGAACAAGGACCGTTGGAAAAGTATTACGGCAATGCTGCGCTCCTACAATACTATGGATAAAAAGGCAAAAGATATGTTATTTGCATTATTAAAGGCAATGGTGGCAACAAATATAAAATTAGAGTTGCCAAAGAAATCAGTGGAAAAGGAAGAGAAAAAACGGCAAAAAAGAAAAGAATTATAAGCACTGGAGAGGAAGAAACTAACAGAAAATCGGCATTGACAACAGGAAAATAGTATGATATTCTTAGTACAGCGCAGAAACAACCGATTTGTGTATGCTACAAATCAGTACCGGGGCTTGTACCGGTTTCGACGGGGGTTTTGAAGCTATGGAAGCCATCCGTGGTCCGGGGCCACGTTAAAACTCGGAAATTAAAATTAAACGCTGAAGATAATT
>CAZCON010000002.1:0-21595 GCA_964500085.1 uncultured Lachnospiraceae bacterium | reverse complement strand
CCCTTAGCTTATCCGTGTCTGTTTCCTCCATCATTTCCATAAGGTCACACATACATTCCGAATAAGCGCCTTCGCCGCTTTCTGCCCAGTATACTACCATGGTATCTCCAAGCTGCTGGTGATACCCCTCCTGTTCAATCAGATAATTCAACGCCTTTCCGTAGGCATTTGCTGCATATTCTGATACCGGTGCGTTTTCACCCTGACTCTTTCCGTAGGATTCAAACGAAGTACCATTAAAGGAAACCAACGCCGCGCCGCTTGACTGTGCCCCCCGCACCCCCTTAATGAGCGGATGAAGACGTGCAATTGTCGCATATTGTCCGGTCACCAGACATCTTCCTTTGATTTCCTCTGTATTCTCCTGATTACTCCATGCAAGCCACGCCGCTCTGAGCTTCGGATTATGCAAAAGCTCCTCCCCGCTCTCATAGTCCCTGAAAACCAGATTTGCATTCATCAGGCTTTCTGCCGGTACCGTCAAAGTCTCTTTGTCCCGTTCAAAATCCCAGGAATCAAAAAATTTACACAGCTTCTGTGCCTGCTCATCCTCTACCGTTTCCAGTATGCTTCGGTGCAGGGCGGCCGCCGCCGCAAAATAATTCTTCGCTTTTTTTGCGTCCTTTGCGTCAGCTTTTTCATCTTCCGTAGGAACCCATGCTCCCAGCAAATACTTTGCATTATCACACAAGAAATACGGTGCGATTCCACTGGAACGTCCCCTTTGCAACGGAACGGTTCTTTGTGCCGGTGCCATTACCAGCTTTTTCCCTTTCTCCTTTTCCATCAAAAGCGACTGAATATTTCTCACCTGACCCTCTCCGTCAATCGTAATGGCATACGATACCTTTGCATGGCTCCAGCCTTCTTCACAAACCACACCTTGCTGCTCCAGCACATCATAAAAGTCCGTCAATGCCTCTAAAATCATCTCACCACCTCACAATCCCTCAAATCCAGTACTCCGTCATGCAGCATTGCGTGAAAAAACATCGGCTCGATTCTTTTTGCACATCTGTGCTCGTAATCATACTCCTGATAATCGAGGTCAAATAGCATATATCCCAAATCTCTCTCCCCCTGATATGCGGTAATAACCTCTTCCTTTTCATACAGGGCAAACTTAACAGGAAACTCCCTCGTTCCAAAATATGGCGTATGAAAACATTGTCCCTTTTTCAATCGCCTTTTAATGATATCCTGAAACTTACTGGGGTTGTCCGATGCATTTGCCAACGGAGTCATCTCAAAATGCGCCTCGACCACATACCTCACATCCTGCAGCACAAGTGCCGCTCGCTGCTGGATATCCTCTCGCGTGCAAAGATACAGCTTCCTTCGCGCCCCGCTTTCCATCTCACTGCGTACTGCTTTTGCATTGATTTTGGATTTCACTTCATTTCGACGAATGTTTGTCATTTTGATTGGGTTGCAGACATAAATCTTGTCAATGATCCATTGTAGGCCGGGATGCCAGTATATGGCTTCCAATATTCCGCGTGCCGCAGACGGTGTCATAACCTCATAGCTCACACGCTCCGTCTTCAGCTCCGGTCGCTGGAACGCTGCATATTCGCCCCAAACTTCCATTCGAATCGACATAAAATCCCTCCTTTCGTAGTTATGTCATTTTTTTCATTAGGCTTAACAATGATACTGCAAAAAAGCATTCAAACCTCTTACCTGACACTATAATATCACAACCGCTTTATTATGTCAGCAACTTTTTTCATGTAAATTTCATGTCACGCCTTTTCGCTTGACTTTTCTTTATGCCGTGCTATACTATTCATTGTCTGATTCTTTGAGTCAGTGGATTGAAATATGTACATTTCTTGTAAAGGGAAGATGTCAATATGCTTCCCTTTTTACATACACAAAAATCCCTCCACATACAATCCGATATCCTCCCGATAGGAAGCCATATTCTGCAGCACGGCAACTCCCTCCAGCTCTTCATACGCCTGACTCTCCTCAATTAACCTGTTATAATCCCACTCATAAAGATTCAGTGTACTGCTTCCCAGTTTTCTCAGAATCGTTTTGAAATTTTCTCCTGTCTGTATTCTTCTGTGCAGCTCATCCGCAAGCTCTCTCGTTTCCTTTCTTCGCGGTACAATCAGCAGCTTTGTGTTCTGCTCTATCAGGCGGAATTTTCTGCCCACCGTGCGAAACGGAAATTCTTCCCCATTGACCGGTCTTACAAACGCATCAACTACCCCATGTGCGTCCAGTGCCGCCTCATCCAGATGGTGCAGTGTATGAAAATATTGCAAAATTGCTTCCGTGGAATCATAGCATCCGCACTTTTCCGCCGTTTCTTCTGTTACCGCAACATTTTTCTCTATGAGATGTGGAACGCTCTCTCCTTCCAGTTCAAATACAGAAACAACACTATCCTCCGCCTTATTGTCTCCCTCTCTGTTACAACGTCCCGCCGACTGTATGATGGAATCTATGCCTGCCTTTTCCCTGTATACCGATGGAAAATCCACATCCACACCAGCCTCAATCAAAGAGGTTGAGACAACCCTTACCCTAACACCGGAATCCTCTTTTGCCTTCTTCAATCTTTCTTTGATTTCTGCAATCACTTCTTTTCTGTGCTCCGGCGTCATATATGTAGATAAATGATAGCTGCCTTCCTTTTCCAAACCTCTAAAAATTTCCTGTGCGGTTTTCTTTTTGTTTACAATCGCCAACACCTGATTCCGTTTGTTTATTTCATCCGTCAGAAAATCCTTTGTCATTTTTCCAATATTCTTTACAACGGTTCTCTTTAGAAGCATAAAATATCTTTGATACTCCTGACACAACTCCGTAACCTCCAGTGGTGCCAGCCATTTTCCAAAATCCGGTTGCGTTGCGGTACACAAAACTGCCGTAACAGCATAAGAGGATACCAGCTCCTTTATTGCGTACATACACGGCTTTGTATAAAACAACGGAATCATCTGGGCTTCATCAAACACCACAACACTATTCGCAATATGATGCAGCTTTCTGCATTTTGAAACCCTGTGTGAAAATAACGATTCAAAA
Organism: uncultured Lachnospiraceae bacterium; assembly: GCA_964500085.1. GTDB lineage: Bacteria > Bacillota > Clostridia > Lachnospirales > Lachnospiraceae > SIG307. Next base: position 18,553 of record CAZCON010000002.1, on the reverse strand, counting down.
AACTGCACGCTCGTCGTCACAATCACCGGTGCATCCCAATTTTCCATCGATAAAAACTGCCGTCTTTTTCCCTCATCATTCTCATCCCCCTCACGTTCCACGGAAACATTTGCATAATGCTCCAAAACATTTTTCTCCCCTAATATAGCTTTATATACTGCGGCGTTCTGCTCGATAATGCTTGTATAGGGAATCACATAAATCACCCGCTCCTTTCCATGCTTCTTTGCGTGCTCCAAAGCAAACAGCATGGACGCAACCGTTTTTCCGCCGCCTGTCGGTACGGTCAGTGAAAACACGCCGGCATCAGAGGAGCCCTTTGCCTGACATCCCGCCAAAATCTCGGCTCGGATTTTGTTGATTCCATGCTTCTCCCCTATCCCGTCCAGCCATCCCTTTTCCGCTATAAAGGCCGACATACGCTCACATAAAACATCTATCGTATCGTAGTCCCCACGGCATACTCTTCCATCTGCCATAAAACGCTCTGTCTGTAAAAAATCCGCATCAACAAGTGCCGAAAAAAGCATACGAACAAAAAATGCATAGGAAAACTTCCCCTGTGCAGAAATCTTTTTCGCATCTGCAACCCTCTCTAATACAAGTTCCTCCGCATATGCGGAGTAATCTTCTATTTCCCGGCTTTTTCGTGCCGTCAAACAGCTGTCCGTAGCATCCTTTCCATTAGGAAGTCCGCCATGATGTCCGGCAATTGCAAATGCTGCCGCCAACATTCCTCTTTTGTACATTTCTTTTGCGCCGGCCGTGGAATGATCTACCTTAATGTTGGCATTGCCACTTATTTTTTGCTGAAACAAATCTGAGTATTTTCCAATATCATGTCCCAGTCCCGTCATAAAAGCATATGGTTCCATATCAATTTCACCAAAACTGTAGGATGCCGTAAACGTTCTCATCTGCATCCCTACCTTTCTCAGGTGTTCCAAAACGCTTTCTTCCTTCCCGTCCTCTGTGATATGGGCAATTCTTTTCTGTTTCATCTGCCTCTCCTTTCCATTTCCATTGCCGTTACTAGTCATTTTAGCACATTTTTCCTCGTTTGTCTATGTTTATTAGTTTTTCTTGATTTTTCTATTTTCAATTTATCACATTTTCTGTCCCATATTCCGGACTCAGTGAGCACTGAAAAATTATTTGCATAATCTGCCTTTTTCAGTTAAAATTAAGATGCCTTGAATTTTTCTACTTTCAGGGGGGACTTTTCAGAAAGGGGACTTTTCTATTGAAAACAGCACATGACACGATTGATAAAACCTGTGAAAATCAAAACGATCTCATAAGAATTTCCCGGCTAGAGCGCTCTCTTTCCCATCTGGAAAGAGCGATTAGCGACATCAGACTTGAGCTGGAGCAAATAAAAAAAGAAGCAGCAATTACCTCTGCTCCAGACAAAACATATTCTGACAATAACACTGCGGCTTTGCAGTCAACCAAAGGTGCTGTACAAAAGGCTGTGGTTTCTCCTGCTTCTACCGTACGCCCTGCGCCTCAGCCGGCTTCATCGCCTCAAAAATCCGCCTTCCTTCTGGAGGAAAACCTTGGAGGAAAGATAATGGGTATCGTAGCCGCCATTCTGACCTTTATAGGTCTGCTTCTCTTCGGCAGCGTTTTATATGAACATCTTGGCGACACTGCACGTATCCTGCTTTTATTCCTTATCAGCTTTCTGCTTCTCGGTGCAGGACTTTTCCTCGACCGGAAACATCCGAGCCGTTTCACCACATCATTGACCGGCTGTGGTTTTGGCGCAGCTTATATTTCCCTGTTTATCACATCGCTGTATTATGAGCGGATTTCTGCTGAGCTTTTATATCTGCTTCTGGTGCTCTGGCTCGTAGCAACAGGTCTGTATGTATTCCGACGCGGTTCCTGTATTGTGGCACTTCTCGGTCAGGCAGGGATTACCTTCTCCGTTATCTTCGGCAGCATTGGTGTCACCTCCACAGGACTGTTTCATTTTCTTATCGTTTACTTTATATTGCTTTCCCTTTCCTACATATGGATTGTTCTATGGCGTTTTCTGCCAACAGAACAAAAAAAGCCGCATCCTTGGATTTTTCTGACTGCTGCTGTCTTAAACCTGATACCGCTCGGTTGTCTGACCAGTGCCTACAGCCGTCTGTTCGGTGAAGCCGGTGCTATCGGTGGCAAAAACTGGTTCGGAGGCATTCTCCTTTGCCTCTACTGCCTTGTTTTTCCGCTGTTTCTTCTGTTACGGCACCGTTTGCTGGCAAAGCTTCCGCTTTTACCATACAGGGGAAGCAAACGTATCATCGACAGCTCCACACTTCCGGTTTATAGAGCCGGTGTTGGAACTGCCGTAATTTATAGCATTTATCAAATTATGTGCAGTATCGTGTTTGCAATTGTATGCAAACAGCTTTTTCCTGCGATTGTACCCTATGCCCTTGTTCTTTTTGTCAGTCTTCTGCTTTCCCAGACCCTTCTCGAAGTGTTTGGAGCCACAGGAACGGAAGGCTATGGTGCCTGCATCGTCACGGCACTTACCCTACTGTCTCTTTTGTTTTTCGGAAATCTGCCGCCATTGTTACACTTTCTGCTTCCGGCTGCTTTTTCCATCCACACACTGTACTTTGGCCTGCTAGGCACTGAAGCTGCATTTCGTCAGGTCCGGTCTCCAAAAACCGGTCTCTGGGAATTTGTATGCAGGGAAACCTCCGGCCGGTGTCTTCACCAATTTATGGCACCACTTTTCCTGCTTCCGATTCTGTTTTTTTACAACCCAAAGAACGGATTTGGTCTTTTTTGTAATATCGCTGTTTTCGGTGTTCTGTTTTTGACAGGATGCTTTGTCTTCCTGTACCAGAACGGACGCACCCGTTACTATACAGATGCTTGGAAAAAAGAATTATACCTGCTTTCTCTGCTTTATACGGGCTGGGTTGCAGCAATTCTTTGCGATTTTTCAGCTCTGTCGGATTTTGGGCAGCAGACCATTGTGTTCATGGTGCTTACCCTATTGAACAGTATCGCCTTTTACTGCGGCTTCCGTACCTCCCTTGAGGTCCCGGAATGCTCCGACAACTCAGCAACCCTATTAATCCGCTGCACCCACGCCGGACTTTGGATTTGGGGACTTTCCCTGCTTCATGACACAACGCTCAACGGGCACCCGCTCCTTTGCCTCTTACTGCTCCTGTTTACCTTGTATCTTTGCTGTAGCGGAATGTATGAACAGTACCGCCGCTTTCACAGTAAACCGGGACTGGGAGTATACTTCGGTCTGCGTTTTACCGCCCATCTCATTGCCGTGTTAACCGCCTTTGAAGGCATCGCAGGCTATGCTATCAGCTGTGCCCTGCTTTTGTTAGCCATTGCTGCCATACTGGCAGGCTTCCCGCTTCGCCTGGCAGCACTCCGTATCTATGGTCTGTGCCTTGCTATGTTTGCAGTCATCAAGCTGTTAATGGCCGACATAAAACACGACAACTCCATGGAAACGGTTCTATGCTTTCTCGGTGCCGGTATACTTTGCTTTGCCATCAACTTTATTTATAATCATGTAAAAAAACGTTTTCAAAACGACGCAGTATAAACAGTAAACAGCCTCAGGGGCAGGTATTGCCTGCTCCTTCTATACCTCTCCTACACTGATTTTTGCATATGCCTGTGCGATATTGAGGATATGGTCACCGATTCGCTCAAAGTCTGTCAGCAATTCAGAATACAGCACGCAGGCCTCCTCCGTACATAGCCCCTGATGCATACGCTCCAGATGAAGCTCCCGGTAGGATGCCGTCATGTCATCCATCTCCTGCTCCATCGCAGCAATTTTGGAAAGCCACTCTGTTGTATCACTTCCCTTATGAAGCACCTTTACGATTGCCTTTTTCGTAATCCGCTGCATTGCGGTAAGCTCCTCCCGCGCCTGTTCAGAAAAAACAATCGACTTACGTTTTATTGTGTCCACATAACCACCGATATTGTCCGCATGGTCACCAATACGTTCTGCATTCCCGGTAATCAGGAAGTACTCCTTAATCGCATCTACATTCTGCCCACTGTTATTATGTACCAGAATTTTGGAAATGTACTGGGAAATCTCCTTATTCATGGCATCTATGGTTTCCTCTGTTTCCTTTACCTTTTTATAAACAGCCGGGTCCGTATCTAAAATCGCCTGATAGCTTCGTTCTACATTTTCTCCCGCCAGCACCAGCATCCGCTCGATTTCGCTATGCAGCGCATCCATGTGAACCGAACCGGCACCGAGACTGGTAAAGCCTCTGCGGAATTCCTTTGAAAGGCCGGCAAGAGAGGTGGTTTCTGACACATCCCTGACATCCGGTAAAAGCTTTGTTGCGAACCGCGCCATAGCATTGCCGAATGGCAGCAGCAACAGGGTTGTCACAATATTAAAGAGCGTATGCATATTGGCAATTTGCGCTGCCGGGGCATCCGGTGCCATTGCCGCAATCCAGTCTGTCAACGGCAGTGTCAGACAAAGTGTGGTAAACACAATTGTTCCGATAATATTAAACATTAAATGAATAATCGTAGTCCGTTTTGCGCTCCGCCCTGTGCCAATGGCCGCCAGCACCGCTGTAATACAGGTACCAATGTTCTGTCCGAACAGCACGTATACTGCGCTTGGAAAAGAAATCAAACCACCGGTGGCAAGCGTCTGGAGAATCCCCACAGACGCGGAAGAGGATTGAATTACTGCCGTAAACAGTGCGCCGGCAAGAATCCCAAGCACCGGGTTGGAAAACTTTGTCATCAATGCAATAAAGGTCTCCGACTGTTCCAACGGCTCCATAGAAGCTCCCATCATATCCATACCAATGAATAAAATACCAAGCCCGGCAATAATCTTTCCGAAATGATGCGCCCGCGGCTGCTTAAAAAACACAACCATCGCCACACCGAGAAATGCAAACAAAGGAGCCAACATTCCCACATCAAGTGCAATCAACTGCGCCGTAATCGTTGTACCGATATTGGCTCCCATAATAATCCACACCGCCTGATTTAAAGTCATCATACCGGAATTTACAAAGCCGACTACCATAACCGTAGTCGCAGAAGAGGACTGAATCACTGCCGTAATTCCGGCCCCTACCAAAACACCCAGAAAACGATTTGACGTAAGCTTCTCCAAAATCTGCTTCATACGGCTGCCTGCCGCATCCTCCAGTCCATCACTCATCATCTGCATTCCGTACAAAAACAATGCCAGACCGCCAAGTAATCCCAAAATTTCCGTAATTCCCATTTTATTCTCCTCTTCTCTTGTCGTTTGCTAAGTAAAAATCGAAACTAAACCTATTATATAATACCATAACGAATCCCCTACTACAAGAGACTATACAAATTATTGTCAAACAGCCTTTTACGCTCTTTAAGCAGGCCGCAAATTTACAGACCGCAAATTTTCTTGACAAATCGCGAATCCATGCTATACTAAAGATACGATAAAATCCTTTGAGCAAAAGTAAGTAGCACTTGTAACGGCGTTTCAGAGAGCGGGGCATTGGTGTGAGCCTTGTACGAACGATAGGTGTGAATGGGTTTGTGAGGAGCAGGGCGAACAATTCGTTTCAGTAGCTCGTGCCGTTGTTTCCGCGTTACGGAAAAGAGTATTGACTGATACTTACCGAGAGTGTGATTACACTGAAAAAGGGTGGCACCACGTAGGACTTTAATCCCGTCGTCCCTTGAACTTACAGTATTTTGCAGGTTCAGGACGACGGTTTTTTTATCGGAAATACCATAGAACCTCGTCCATAACCAGATGGTGCAGGCATAAACGGGAGCAGCATGCAGTGCATACCTCTTCACAAAATCTTATCAAAAAACTAAGAGAAAGAAGGAAGATGACAATGGAAAGAGAAGGAAGATTTGGAGAATACGGCGGTCAGTATGTGCCGGAAATCGTCATGAATGCAGTCCACGAGCTGGATGAAGCTTACCGCAGGTATAAAAACGACCCTGCGTTCGTTGCAGAGCTCCGTGCGCTCTATCATGACTATGCAAACCGTCCGTCATTGCTGTATTACGCAGAAAAAATGACAAAGGAGCTTGGCGGTCCAAAAATCTACATTAAGCGTGAGGATTTGAACCACACCGGCGCTCATAAAATTAACAACGTGCTGGGACAGATTCTTCTGGCAAAGCGCATGGGGAAAAAGAGAATCATCGCAGAAACCGGCGCAGGGCAGCACGGCGTGGCAACCGCAACAATCTGCGCCCTGTTCGGGCTGGAATGCTGCGTCTACATGGGAGAAGAGGATATAAAACGCCAGTCTCTCAATGTATACCGCATGGAGCTTTTAGGCGCAACCGTGGTTCCGGTCAAAAGCGGCACCGCAACCTTAAAGGATGCCATTAACGAGGCAATGCGCGACTGGTGTTCTAATATTGAAACCACCTTCTACTGTATCGGTTCTGTCGTAGGTCCGCATCCGTACCCGGAAATGGTGCGCGATTTCCAAAAAATCATTGGCGAGGAAATCCGTGCACAGCTCATGGAGAAGGAAGGTCGGCTTCCGGATTGCGTTGTTGCCTGCGTGGGCGGCGGTTCTAATGCTATGGGTGCCTTTTATGATTTCATCAAGGACAGCTCCGTTCGTCTGGTAGGTGCGGAGGCTGCCGGTGACGGCGTAGCCACCGGGCGGCATGCCGCTACACTTGCAAAGGGCAGTACCGGTATTTTCCACGGCATGAAATCCATGTTCCTGCAAAATGAATACGGTCAGATTGCACCGGTGTTTTCCATTTCCGCAGGGTTGGATTATCCTGGCACCGGACCGGAACACGCCAACCTCTGGAAAACGGGCAGGGCAGACTATATTGCCATCTCCGATGAGGAGGCCGTAAACGCGTTTGAATACCTTTCCAGAACCGAAGGAATCATTCCGGCAATTGAGTCCGCTCATGCTGTTGCGGCAGCACTGAAAATTGCTCCGCAAATGAACGGCAATCAGATTTTGGTTATCAACCTTTCGGGTCGTGGTGACAAGGATGTTTATTCTGTTGCACACTACCGCGGCCGCGAAATTGAAAATTCGTAAAGGAGGACAAAAAGATGAATCGTATCGAAAAGTGTTTTGCTGAACTAAAGAAAAATGAAAAAAAGGCATTGATTACATTCCTGACAGCAGGAGATCCGAGTCTTTCTCTCACTGAGGAGGCTGTCCTTACTTTATTTGAACACGGGGCTGACATCGTCGAGCTGGGCGTACCGTTCTCTGACCCAATTGCCGAAAGCGCCGTCATTCAGGAAGCTTCCTTACGCTCCCTTGCAAACCACACTACCTTAGACGGCATCTTTGACATGGTAAAAAAGCTTCGTAAAAGAACTGACAAGCCGCTGGTTCTTATGATGTATTTAAATACCATTTTTGTATACGGCACAGAAAAATTTTTCTCACTTTGTGCAGAGTACGGTATCGACGGCGTTATTGTACCGGATATGCCTTATGAAGAACGGGAAGAGCTTCTTCCCTATGCCCGTAAATATAATATTTCCTCGCTCAATTCCGTCTCGCCGTTTTCCAAAAACCGCATCCGCGAGATTGCAGCAGACTCCACCGGCTTTCTGTACTGCGTTTCTCCAAACGGCGTACCGGCACCGGGAACAGCTGACGCAAAGAAATTTGAGGAATTTCTTTCCCTTGTGGGCGAAAGCTGCACCTGTCCATACTGTGTCGGCGGTGAATTAGCAGAAAAAGAAACGATTGTTGCCGCTGCCTCCCGTTGCGACGGTGTTATTATCGACAGCATCCTTGTACAAATGCTTGCAAAAAACAGCACCTCTGCATTAAAGGAGCTCGGTGCTTTTGTCGCTGAGCTTCGTACAGCGCTTTAAACAGCCTACCTGCTGCGTTGTCGGCAAATCCGGTTACTTAACCGGCAAATCCGGCAGCATACCTCAATCCAAGAACGGCGCAGACAAACACACTGTCTGCGCCATTTCTCATTACCTGCCTGTTTCGAACAATTTTCCTGCTTTTCCTCGGACATACGGCCTCCTTCTGCGCCGTCTGCCTTACCGCACGGGCGCACAGAATATTTATAATATTCTATGCAGCGTTGCCTTACAGGTTCCGCTCCAGTGCTTCAAGCAGCTCTGACCTCGATGCCATGCCTACTATCCGTTCCGTTTCCTTTCCATTCCGAAAGAACACCAGCGTCGGAATCGACATAACCTGATACTGCATTGCAGGTTCCTGCGCCTCATCCACATCCAGCTTGTACACTGCCACTCTTCCCTGATACTCCTCTGCAAGCTGTTCCACTACCGGTGCCAGCATCTTACACGGACCGCACCATGTAGCAAAAAAATCCACCAGAACGGTTCCCTTTGCTTCCAACACCTTTTCCGTAAAATTGTCTGCCGTCAAATGCTCTGTCATATTCCTTTCCTTTCTGCGTTTGCTGTAAAAACGCCTGCCCCGGACAAAACTGTCCGTCTCTGTCAAAGCTTCTTCTCACGTTGCGGTTTTCTTGCCACCATCCGGTGAATCGGATTCCCCATTGCAGAAAACTTTTCCTCATATTCTGTCATGACATTTCCCTCCGCATACGGACTATGGTGCAAATCGTAAGTAACCTCTGTCAGCTCCCAGCCTGCAAGTCTTGCCTCTTCCACAGAAAAGGCAAACAATCCGGCGTTGTCTGTTTTAAAGCAAATTTCACCCTCCGGCTTCAGAAAACGTTCATAACGTGCCAGAAATTCCTTCGAGGTCAGTCTGCGCTTTGCATGTCTGTCCTTTGGCCACGGGTCGGAAAAATTCAAATAAATCCGGTCTACCTCTCCTTCTGCAAATACCTCCGGCAGCTCTGCCGCATCTATCGAAAGAAAGGTCAGATTCGTTAACATTTCCTGTTCCTTCTTTTTTTCTACCGCACGAATCAAAACACTGGCATACTTTTCTACACCAATGTAGTGGATTTCCGGATGCAGTCCGGCAAGCGTAGTGATAAATTTTCCCTTTCCCATGCCGATTTCCACATGAAGCGGTGCGTTCCCGCCAAAATAGTCTGCCCACTTTCCCTTCTGTTCTTGCGGATTTTGTGTTACATATTCACTAACTGCAATTTCTTCTCTTGCTCCTTTTATGTTCCTGAGTCTCATTTTTCCTCCCATTCGTTCTCTTTCCGATTTTTGTTTTAGTGTATCATATTTTTTCGCAAAATACAACTTGCTTTTTTGTACAACTTATGCTATACTCAGTATACAACTTATATACAACTTTTGCTTTTCACATAAGAGGAGGTATACATCTTATGCCAATTAAAAACCTTATGAAGCACAGACGCATTTCCCAGTGGATTTTAAACGCTATCAGTACCGGAGAATACCAGCCGGGAGATAAACTCCCGTCAGAGCATGATCTGGCACAGCAGTTTGATGCCAGCCGCCAGACAGTACGTCATGCCACTGAGGAATTGGTAGAACGCGGTCTTTTGATCCGGCAGCGCGGCAGCGGAACCTATGTTTCCGGAAGTGCCTTTCCAAACGGGTATGAGCCGAAACGGATTGGCGTTGTGACCACCTATGTTGATGATTACATTTTTCCGGGTATTATTCAGGGGATTGAGGATGTCTTAACCGAACAGGGCTATACCATTTCTCTCGGAATCACCCACAATCGGCACGATGATGAGACAGGCTGTCTCAACCGTATTTTAGATGACAATCTTTGCGGTGTCATTATCGAGGGCACCAAGTCCTCTCTTCCGAGTCCGAATCTTCCATTATTTGAAAAGCTCCGCACTCGGGGTATTCCGATGGTTTTTATCAACGGTTACTATCGGGAATTTTCCCAGTGCGGCGTATTTCAGGATGATGTAAGCGCCGCGCGTCTGCTGACAGAGCACCTGATTAAAAACGGTCACAAAAAAATTGCGGGTTTTTTTAAGTCGGATGATTTGCAGGGACTGAAGCGGTTTGAAGGAATGTGTCAGGCACTCACCGAACACGGCATTTCCATTGATGATAATAAAATCCTCTGGTATACAACAGAGGATTTACCGGATTTATTTCATGCTGCGACAGATTCCGTTATCATGAAGCGTTTTGGCGATGCTACTGCCCTTATCTGCTATAACGACCAGATTGCAGCATCCGTTATTGAACTGTTAAAACGCAACGGAAAGACCGTTCCAAAGGATATGTCTCTTGTGAGCTTTGATAACTCCATGCTTGCTGATGAAAACGCGCTCAATTTTACCTCTGTGATTTATCCTTCTGCCGAAATAGGCAATACTGCCGCCAAGCTTTTGCTCCGCTGTATCCGGGACACCTCTCTCCGAGAGCATATCCGCCTGCAGCCGCAAATTTGTTATCGTTCCTCTGTCCGTGACATTTCTGCGGACGGTAAATGTCAGGCATAGGCAGCACACGTCACACTGAAAAATGAAATCATCTATTTAGGAGGTCGTTATGGCAAAATACACTATTGGCGTTGATTTCGGAACCCTTTCCGGTCGCGCCCTTCTCGTAAACGTACAAACCGGCGAGGAACTCGCCGATGCAACTCTGGAATATCCGCACGCGGTTATGGACGAAGCCCTTCCATGTGGAAAAAAGCTTGCTCCAGACTGGGCGCTGGAGCACCCACAGGACTATCTGGATGTATTTGCCTATACCATTCCGGAGGTTTTGAAAAAGTCCGGAGTTTCCGCAGAGGACGTCATCGGTGTAGGCATTGATTTTACTGCCTGCACCCTGCTTCCGGTAAAGGCTGACGGCACACCGCTCTGCTTTTTGGATAAGTACAGAGAAAATCCACACGCATATATCAAGCTTTGGAAGCATCACGCCGCGCAGGATAAAGCAAACCGTTTAAACGAAATTGCCGCAGCGCGTGGTGAGGACTGGCTTGCCCGTTACGGTGGCAAGATTTCCTCCGAGTGGATGTTCCCAAAGATTTGGCAGACTCTGGATGAAGCTCCGGAGGTTTATGCGGAGGCTGATTTCTTTCTTGAGGCAGCCGACTGGGTCATCTGGCAGCTGACAGGAGTACAGACCAGAAATTCCTGCACCGCAGGCTATAAGGCAATGTGGCACAAGCAGAAGGGCTATCCGGGAAAGGAATTCTTCAAAGCTCTTGACCCACGTTTAGAAAATGTAGTAGAAGACAAATTAAACTGTCCGGTGTCTCCTCTCGGCACAAAGGCGGGAGAAATTTGCGAAAAGGCTGCTGCCCTTACCGGGCTCAAGGTTGGCACCGCCGTAGCTGTGGCAAATGTGGACGCTCATGTTACCGTTCCGGCAGTCAAGATTACAGAGCCGGGCAAGATTCTTGCTATTATGGGTACCTCCACCTGTCACATTCTCCTCGGCACAGAGGAACACACAGTTCCGGGTATGTGCGGCGTAGTAGAGGACGGCGTTTATCCGGGATATTTCGGTTATGAAGCCGGACAGTCCTGCGTCGGCGACCATTTTGCATGGTTTGTAAACAACTGCTGTCCGCCGGAATATTATGAAGCCGCAAAAGCAGAGGGCTTAAATATTCACCAGTATTTAACAAAAAAAGCAGAGCAGTATAAGGCAGGCGAAAGCGGCTTACTTGCCCTTGACTGGTGGAATGGTAACCGCTCGGTTCTGGTGGATGTGGACTTAACCGGTCTGATTCTCGGTATGACCCTGCAGACCAAACCGGAGGAAATCTACCGCGCCTTGATTGAAGCGACTGCCTACGGCACCAGAAAAATCATTGAAACCTTTGTAAATAACGGTGTTCCGGTCAACGAGTTCTACGCCTCCGGCGGTATTTCCCAAAAGAACCCGATGGCAATGCAGATTTATGCCGACATCCTAAATCTACCAATTCGCATCGGCGGCACAACACAGGGACCGGCTCTTGGCAGTGCCATTTTCGGTGCAGTAGCAGCAGGTGCGGCAAACGGCGGTTATGATTCCGTTTTTGAAGCAGCAGGCATCATGGGCAAGCTCCGCGATACGGTTTATACCCCGATTCCGGAAAATGTTGCCGTTTATAACAGGCTTTACGCAGAGTATTCCATTCTCCACGATTATTTCGGACGTGGCGAAAACGATGTTATGAAGCGTTTAAAAGAGATTAAGAAGACACAATCCAAATAATACAGAGAAAGCGACCCCCACAGAAGATTTTTCAAATCCTCCCTTGATTTTAAATCTGATGTGGGGTAAACTTATGGAGGAAAACTTATGTTAGAACAATTAAAAAAAGAAGTTTATGAAGCCAATATGCTTCTTCCGAAGTATGGTCTGATTACCTTTACCTGGGGCAATGTTTCCGGTATAGACCGTGAAACGGGACTTGTCGTAATCAAGCCCTCCGGTGTGGAATACGACAAAATGACTGCAGAGGATATGGTTGTCGTTGATTTAGAGGGCAACCGTGTAGAGGGAAGCTTAAATCCATCCTCTGACACGCCCACCCATATAGAGCTGTACAAGGCATTCCCAAACATTGGCGGAGTTGTCCACACCCACTCTCGCTGGGCCACGACCTTCGCACAGTCAGGGCGCGGGATTCCTGCCTTTGGCACTACCCATGCAGATTACTTTTACGGAGAAATCCCGTGCACAAGAAAAATGACGCCTGCGGAAATAGGGGGTGCCTATGAGAAAGAAACCGGAAGTGTAATTATTGAACGCTTCCATGAGCTTTCCATCCATCCGGATGACGTACCGGGCGTTATCGTTTACAGTCACGGTCCCTTTACGTGGGGTACGGACCCTCACAACGCAGTACATAATGCGGTTGTTCTGGAAGAGGTTGCTTTCATGGCATGGCATAACCTTTCCTTAAGCGGCGGCACACTTCCGCCAATGCAGCAGGAGCTTTTGGACAAGCATTATTTGAGAAAGCACGGTGCAAACGCTTATTACGGACAGAGAAAATAAAACAAAGGAGTCTTTTCATGGAAAAGCCGGAACGAAATGCACCTTGTTGGTGCGGCAGTGGCAAAAAATACAAGCTTTGTCACGCCGCATTTGATGACAGATTAAAAAAATACGAAAAAGAACCATACCCGCTCCCTACCAGAGACTTAATCAAAACTCCGGCGCAGATTCAGGGCATCCGCGAAAGCAGCAAAATCAATATTGCGGTTCTGGATTATGTGGCAGAACATATCCGCATGGGTATGACCACCGGAGAGATTGATGAGATGGTTTACAACAAAACCACAGAGCTTGGCGGCATCCCGGCTCCATTAAATTACGAGGGCTTTCCTTGCAGCTGCTGCGTTTCCATCAATTCTGTCGTGTGCCACGGCATTCCTGATGAGGACACCTTTTTGGAGGATGGCGATATTGTAAATGTGGATGTCTCTACGATTTACAACGGTTACTTTTCGGATTCCTCCCGGATGTTTCTCATTGGAAATGTAAGTGAAGAAGCCCGCAGGCTGGTAGAGATTACAGAGCAGAGCCTGCAGGTAGGCTTAAAGGAGGTTGCTCCCTGGAAACGTCTGGGCGATATGGGTGCTGCAATTCACGCCTTTATCCGTTCCAACGGTTACACGGTCGTAAAGGAAATCGGCGGGCACGGCATCGGACTGGAATTCCATGAAGAGCCATTTGTCAGCTATGTTTCCAAAAGAGGAACAGAAATGCTGTTGGTTCCGGGAATGGTATTTACCATCGAGCCAATGGTAAATATGGGTGCTGCTTCCGTCTTTATTGATGAGGCAGATGACTGGACCGTTTATACGGAGGACGAGTCTCTGTCCGCGCAATGGGAAATTACCGTGCTGGTAACAGATACCGGATATGAGGTTTTGACCTATTAGTTCGTCTTTTCTCTCGACAGCAGCAGATTTTTGCATTATAATAAAGCTGTAGTGTGCCATAGGCTCACTACAGCACTTTTTTTAGGAGGTTCCTGTATGCTTTTACATATACGTCACAACCGATACTTTATAAAAGCCGCAACTGCCTTTCTGCTGCTTTTTGTTTTCCTGCTTCCCGTGCTTCTTTCTCCCGCCATATCCGCAGCAGGGGATTGGGAGCCCTACCACTGGCCGACAGGCCCAAAGCTCACTTCGGAGGGCGCCATCTTAATTGAAGCCGAGACCGGTGCGGTGTTGTTTGAAAAAAATTCCACCGAAACGCTATATCCGGCAAGTACAACAAAGCTGATGACGATTCTTCTGGCATTGGAAAATGCTGCCATGGGAGAAACCGTCACCGTTTCTCATAATGCAGTATATGATATTGATGTAGACTCCAGCCGTCTTTGGGTTGATGAAGGCGAGGAGCTTAGCATGGAGGACTCGCTTTACGCCCTGATGCTTCCCTCTGCCAACGACATGGCCTATGCAATCGCAGAGCATATTGCAGGAAGCAAGGATGCCTTCGCAATTATGATGAATGAACGCGCTCTGGAGCTCGGCTGCGTCAATACCAGCTTCCGGAATCCGCACGGGCTGGACGAGGACGGACATTTTACCTGTGCGGCAGACCTTGCAAGGATCATGCGCGCCCTTGTAAAAAATCCGACCTTTCTTAAAATTTCCGGCTCTAAAAACCATGAAATCAAACCGACAAACCTGTGTAACGAGTCCCGTTGGATTTTAAATACCCATCTGATGATTCGGAATTCCTATCCTTACGAGGGAGTCATTGCCGGAAAGACCGGACATACAGACCTTGCCGGAGCAAATCTTGTTACCTGTGCAAAGCGAGGCGGCATGACTCTGATTTCCGTTATCATGAACGCCCCTAACGACACCACGCTTTACAACGAAACTGCGGCTCTGCTGGATTACGGCTTCAACAGCTTTACCACCTACAGCGTCAATGAAGAGCAGCTTTCTCCGGACAGTTCTTTTCCAACACTGTTCCGCGCAGAAGATTCCGTGCAGCTTTTAAACAATGACATTATAAGCACAGAGGCCGGAATGGTAGTGCTTCCGTTTACCGCGGCTCTTTCCGATATACAAAAAAGCGTGTCGCTCACACAATTATTCTCCTTTGCAAAGGGAAAAAATGTAATCGGCAGAATTTCCTATACCTATGGTACTCACACGGTAGGCTCCGCTAATATTGTTTACTATAACAAGGGAAATGCCTTTGCCATTACCACTATTCCGAATTTAACACAGGATTCCACCGGGCAGCCCTCCGGCGATGCGGTTCCCGTTGTGCCTCCGGAGAATAGTGACAATCAGACTATTTCCGGGCAAAGCAAAACCGAAGGAAACCAGACCGAGCATCGAAAGGCTCTTATCATCGGAATTTCCTTCGGCTGTATTTGCTTTTTTATCGGCATCTATTTCATCTTTGTAGAGCTTCCATACCGCAGAAAGCGTGCTGCCTATCTGAACAAACGGCGCAATTCCCGTCGTTAAACACTAATTTCCCATAGAAGCAATCAGCGCCGCAATATCGTCTGCAGAAAGAGTACGGTTCGGGTCAGATAAATCCACTCCGGATTCCGTTGCAGCAGCCTGCGGCTCTGTTTTCTCTTCTACGGGTGCGGACACCGGCTTCGGTTCTTCAATGGAAACCGGCTCTTCTGTCTCCGGCTCATCCGGAATAAGCTCCATCATCATTTCCGGCTCTATCTGCTCCGGCTCATCCTTTTCCATTTTCTCCGGTGAAATCACTGCTTCTAACGGAACCCGCGGAAGCTCATTGACCAGATTATCAAACTTCTCATGCACATTACTGTGTACCAGCTCAGAAAGCAGATTTTTCAGCTCCTCCATATAATCTGCGGTGCTCGCCAGCTCTGCCAGTGCTGCCTCGCTGTTTTCCTGCAATTCCTTGCCCAGATGCTGCAGCTCTTCCCGTTCGCTTAGCGCAAGCTGCCGTGCATTTTCCTTATTATAACGCACCATTGTCTTCACGGCTTCCTCCTGCAGCTTCCCCAGCTCTTTCAGACTCGCATCCAGCGCAGAGATTCCCTCTTCCATAGCCTCATGCTGCTTCTTTACTGCAATATAGACTCCTTTTTCTGCCCTTTCATTACTCCGTATTAGCTCTGCCATACGATCCGCAAGCAAAATTTCCGAGGTTTTTTCTGACGGAGACTCCTTTTCATCGCCTCTGCTCCAGGCAAAAAAACAGGCTGACGCAAATAACAATACACCGGCAAATACCATCAGCCAGCTATAGGAAGAAAACTCTGCCAGCGCGACACCGGCAAAAAATATGGCCATAACAAACACAACAAAACTAAGCTTCTTTCGTTCTTCCTTTTTCATAAAACCTCCTGCCTTTCTGCTTTCTCATTCCGTAGCTCCTCCAGCTTTTTCTTCACTGCCGCAAGTGCCGTTTTCTCATCGTTCAGCTCCTGTACAGTCTGTTCCATTGGGCAGAGTCCATCCCCCTTCCGGTTGATGATTGCTTCCACCTGCGTCTTACAATCCACCTGCACCGCATGCTGCTCAAGCCATTGGTATGCCGCCCGGCTCATAGTCACACCGTAACACGCCCTCACGCCGCCAAGTGTTAAAATCATGGCGGCTGCCTTTCCGACAATCTTATCTACCACAAGGGCTCCCTCTAATACTCCTTCCTCATACAGCTTTATTACCGGACCAATCCCCCGTCCGCATTCTGTTCTCACAATCGTATTCTCTTTTATTACTACACAGCTTGCGGTATTCTGGGAAATCAGATTCTTTGCAGAATACAGTGCCGCCCGTTCGTTTCTTTTTCCCCCCTGTTTCAAAAGCAGGACAATCGGCGGAAGCAGCAGAATCTGGATCAGCATTCCGGGAATGCCCGTAACAACTGCAGCCCATACCGTCGGTGCCTTGCACTGCCCGCTCTGAAGCAGCAGCGCATAAAACACCAGTCCATAAGCAATTCTCCCGCAAAGCATGGCACTAAACAGTGCCGGATAAATACCAAAACGGATTTTAAAAAGTCGTGTTTTTCTGTAAAGCAGACCGCTGACAAGCCCATATGTCAGCAGCTCGCATGACATAATCGGCACCATCGGGTAAAGCACCGGCATTCCGGTCAGTATACTATTGATTAGCGGCAAAAAGAAGCCACAAATGCCGGCATACAGCGGACCACATAAAAACCCGCACAGAAGCACCGGAATATGCATTGGCAACAAAACCGTTCCTGCCATGCCAAGACCGTGAGAAACGGAAAATGGTACTATAAGCCCCACTGCAAACAACATTCCGGTCATTGCAAGCTTTTCATTTTTCGTTTTCAAAAGCATCCCGTTCATTACCAAATCTCCTGCACTTTTAAAGCAGCCGTTCTTTTACAGACTACACGCCTCTTCCTATTTCACATATGCTCTTAAGCGTTCTGCCACATCTGTCTTTTCCCAAGGCAAATCAAGGTCAGTACGTCCAAAATGTCCATACGCTGCCGTCTGCTTATAAATCGGGCGGCGCAAATCCAGCATCCTGATGATACCTGCCGGGCGCAGGTCAAAATGTTTCCGGATAATTTCTACCAGCTCTTCATTCGAAAGTCTGCCTGTTCCAAAGGTATCTACCATCACCGAGGTCGGCTGCGCCACACCAATGGCATAGGAAAGCTGAACCTCGCACTTTTTTGCAAGCCCCGCTGCCACAATATTCTTTGCTACGTAACGGGCTGCATAACACGCCGAACGGTCCACCTTCGTACAGTCCTTACCGGAAAACGCACCGCCGCCATGACGTGCATAACCGCCATAGGTATCCACAATAATCTTACGTCCCGTCAAACCGCTGTCGCCATTCGGTCCGCCAATCACAAAACGTCCCGTCGGATTAATAAAGAATTTTGTATTCTCATCAACCAGCTTGTCCGGAAGCACCGGGTCCAAAACATATTTCCTGATATCCGCATGAATCTGCTCCTGCGTTACCGTCGGTGCATGCTGTGTGGAAAGTACCACTGCATTCAGATGAATCGGTTCACCGGCTTCATTATACTCCACGGTTACCTGCGACTTTCCATCCGGACGCAGATACGGAAGCGTTCCATTTTTACGAACCTCCGACAAGCGCCTCGTCAGCTTGTGCGCCAGAGAAATCGGATATGGCATCAGTTCCTCCGTCTCATCACTCGCATAGCCAAACATCATCCCCTGATCGCCTGCACCAATTGCCTCAATATCTGCATCAGACATCTGATTTTCCTTTGCCTCCAACGCCCTGTCAACTCCCATGGCAATATCCGCAGACTGCTTGTCCAGAGTTACCAGCACCGCGCAGGTATCTGCATCAAAGCCATACTTTGCCCTGTCATATCCAATCTCGCGCACCGTATCGCGTACCACCTTCTGAATATCTACAGTAGCCTTTGTCGTCACCTCGCCCATTACCAGAATGAGACCGGTGGTACAGGCAGTTTCACAGGCCACCCGGCTCATCGGGTCCTGTTCCATCATCGCATCCAGAATCGCATCGGAAATCTGATCACAAATTTTATCCGGATGTCCTTCTGTTACCGATTCTGAAGTAAATAAAAACTTGTCACTCATGTTTTTCTCCTTTCGTGAAAGAAAAATCCGTAGGCCATGCGGACTACGGACTTGATACCTAAAACCAAATCCCTTATTGTTCGGCACATCCGTACCGCTCAACTTAGCACCTTCCCTTA
>CAZCON010000001.1:0-25952 GCA_964500085.1 uncultured Lachnospiraceae bacterium | reverse complement strand
GCCCTCCAGACCTGCAAGCTCAAGTAAAAACAGAACCTTCACCACCTTGCCTCCAAGCTGTTCAATCATCCGGATGGCTGCCTCTGTCGTCCCACCCGTTGCAATCAGGTCATCTACCAGAACCACCCTCTGTCCCGGCTTTATGGAATCCTTATGCATTTCTATGGTGGCCGTACCATATTCCAGCTCATAGGTGGCCTCCACGGTCTCGCACGGAAGCTTTCCTTTTTTCCGAACCGGCACAAACGCCTTGTGCAGATGATACGCAAGCGGCGCGCCAAAAATAAAGCCTCTGGACTCAGCTCCCACCACTACATCAAATTCAACATTTTCTATCTTCCTCTGCAATTCTTCAATGGCAAGCCGAAATCCATCCGCATCCTGCAACACCGTGGTAATATCACGGAACATAATCCCCGGCACCGGAAAATCCGGAATTGTTCTTACATAATCTTCAACCTTTTTCATAAGTACCTCCTCGCAACGCTGCCGGAACAATCCCGGCATTTCAATGCATTTTAAAAAATTCCCCTGTTTTGAACATTATCTATAGTATACCACCATTTATACGGAATGAAAAGATTTTTTCTTCCATAAGTAAATCTGTTCAATCCGCTCTGCATAAACCTCCTTGGAATAAGGCTTCACCGCAGAAAGGGCCGCCAGACGGTATGACTCCTGTGCTCCGTCATACAGCACCTGCGAAAGACCGTTCAGAAACTCCTCCCTTTTCTCATAGGCAAACCCGTTTTTACCATCTTCCAACACGTTTTGCAGACAATCATCCTTTTTTGCCACAACCGGCAGACCGGCCGCCATGGCCTCTATGTAGGTCAAACCCTGTGTTTCGCTCTGGGACGCACTGACAAACACATCTCCCAGTGCATAATAGGCTCCAATTTCATCCCACGGCTTCGCTCCTGCAAAAATCACCTGTTCGGAAATATTCTCCTGCTCTGCCAGATGCTTTAATCCGGCAAGCGCCGGACCGTTTCCCACTATCATAAATCTTGCATCTGTATGCTCCTTCAAAAACGCCGGCAGCATCCGCATAATTTCCTCAATATTTTTCTCCGGTGCCACCCTGCCCACATACAGAATAACCTTTTCCCTCCCCGAAAGACCAAGCTCGGCTCTCTTTTCTGCGAGCAGTCCTTCTTCGTATTGCGCCCTGTCAAATTTTGTCAAATCAATTCCGGTCGGAACAACCGAAATTTCCGTCCGCACCTTATACTGCTCCAGTAAATGCTTTACCTTTTCTGTTGGTACAATAACATGTCCGCCATGATTGCAAAAAAATCTGGAATATCTTCTCGCAAACGCCTTCGCCCGGTTATCCAGTACCCGGATTGGAGCAATGTAGTGGGTGTAATTTTCATAAATTGTATGATAGGTATGCACTGTAGGTATTTTATGCTCCGTTGCAATAATACGCCCGAAAATTCCCAGACCGAATTCTGTATGGGTATGAATTACATCAAGACCAATTCCCCGAATAATCGTATCCAGCTTGTGCTGATAAAACATTCCTACCCGGCGTTCACTTAAAAATTTGCAGGACAGGCTTGGAACACGGTACACGCGTTCTTCAGACTCCGGTGCATCCGGCTCCGTTGTCGTAAACACATATACCTCATGTCCCCGTTTTTCCAGCTCCTGCCGCAACAAAAAAACCGATGCGGCCACGCCGTTAATTTCCGGATAGTAGGTATCTGTAAACAATCCGATTTTCATGCTGTCCCCTCTTTCTCTTTTATCCTTTGCCTCACATCGTCCCACTGTCCAGGCTTCTAGACCTGTAGTTGATTTTGCCCTTTCCCTCATCACCTCAGTTTGCGCCTGCAATTGCCCTAACCGTACCTTTCCTCCGTTCTACGGTCATACAGCCGCTTATTATTTTGTGGTACTGCCAAAGCCGCCGTTACGCTTTTCGCTCACGACATCCTCCTCTGTAATCCCAAACGGCAAAAATATTCCCTGCATAAAGCCTGTTCCTGCAGTCAGAGTAACACTTTTTCCCTCGTTGGAATCATTGGTTACCTTTGCAAATATATGCCCTTCATTATCTGAAAAAAAGTAATCACTGTCAATTACTCCAACCGTATTATTCAGCTGCAGACGGTAGCGGAAGCCAAGCCCACTGCGCGGGAACAGTAAAAGTACATACTGTGCCGCCATCTCTGCACGAATTCCGGTCGGAATCTTTACCGTCTCCCCCGGCGCAAGTTCAACGGTTATCGGCATAAAGAAATCATACCCTGCCGAGCCGGTCGTGGCTCTTACCGGAAGCTGCAGGCTGTCATACACCTCCTCAGCCCTTTGAGCTTCTTCCGGAAACGCATCGGCAAAATCTGCCGTAAAACGCTCCCTTGATACCTTGGAAAACCTCGCAATACGCGGGGCTGTCAGCTTTTCTGTCTCCATCTTATGTCCCTTCTCTCCTGCTCTACAGTTCCTTTAAAAATGCAAGATAGCCCCGATATGCCT
Organism: uncultured Lachnospiraceae bacterium; assembly: GCA_964500085.1. GTDB lineage: Bacteria > Bacillota > Clostridia > Lachnospirales > Lachnospiraceae > SIG307. The sequence goes on along the minus strand of CAZCON010000001.1, from coordinate 23,465 downwards.
CATATAAATCGGACTTTCCGGTAATTTCCCATGGTGCGTGCATATTCAACACCGCCACACCGCTGTCAATAACCTCCATCCCGTAATTTGCCATAATATAAGCGATGGTTCCGCCGCCGCCTTCATCCACGCGGCCAAGCTCCGAGGTCTGGAAGGTAACCCTGTTGTCATCCATTGCCTTACGAAGTCTTGCGATATACTCCGCATTGGCATCATTAGAGCCTGACTTTCCTCTGGAGCCGGTGTATTTATTAAATACTAAGCCCTTACCGAAATATGCGGTATTTTTCTTTTCACTGACTGCCGGATAATTCGGATCATACGCTGCGCTGACATCAGAGGAAAGCATCTGGGAATTTGCCAGTGCCCTCCGCACCTTTAATTCAGAATAATCACCGCAAAGATTCATTATCTCGGCTACCGCATTCTCAAAGAAACGGGAATGCATTCCGGTTGCACCCACACTACCGATTTCCTCTTTATCTACAAGCAGACATACTGCGGTACGATCTGTCTGCTTCATTTCAAACATTGCTTCCGCAGAAGCATAGGCACACACGCGGTCATCCTGTCCGTACCCCATAATCATACTGCGGTCAATGCCAAAATCCCTTGCAACTCCGGCCGGAACCGCCTCAATTTCTGCAGATACAAAATCATCCTCTGTAATATCATACTTTTCCTTTAACAGGGCCAGCACATTTTCCTTTACTGCTTCCTTGTCACACTCCGCAAGCGGAATGCTTCCGATGAGAATGTTCAAATCCTCACCCTCTACCACCTTTGCGGCATTTTTTTCAAGCTGCTTTGCTGACAAATGAATTAACAAATCCGTAATTCCCACAACCGGATCTGATTCTTCCTCACCAATCACCACATTGATTACCGTACCATCCTTCTTTGCCACAACGCCATGAAGTGCCAGCGGCAAGGTCACCCACTGATATTTCTTAATGCCGCCATAATAATGGGTATCAAAAAGTGCCATTTCCGTGTCCTCGTAAAGCGGCACCTGTTTTAAATCAAGACGCGGAGAATCAATATGCGCTCCTAAAATCTTCATTCCCTCCTCTAACGGTCTTTCACCGAGCAGGAACAACGCAATCGCCTTTCCCATACAATTCACAAACACCTTATCACCGGCAGAAAGCTTCCGCCCCTCTGCAACGGCATCCTTTAAATCCACATAGCCTGCGGCTTTTGCCCTGCGTAACAATTCCTCCGTGCATTCCCTTTCTGTCTTACATCCGGAGAGAAAGCTGCGATAGCCCTCTGCAAAATCAAATACAGCCTTACGCTCCTTTTCTGAATATTTTAACCATGCATTTACCGAAGGCTTTGTACCCTTTTTCTCCTTCGTGAGCTCTGTTTTTTTAACTGCCATGCTGCACCAACCTTTCCTGCTTATTCCGCACTGTTTAGTATACCCTATTTTCTCCGTACAGGCAAGAAAAAATTTACCATTCGCCATTTTCTGCAAAAGTCCGAACAAGAACAGAAGGCGAACCGCAATTGCGCCCGCCTTCTCTCTGAATATGATTGTACGCACATTCTGTCGCCAATCATTTCTTAATTTAAATCTGACCCCGGTCTTTCCATCCGCTGCTCTCCCACGCTATCGTTCTTAGAAGCCTCTGCTCCGTTCTACGACTCAGTTAAGGAAAAATCATATCCGTCCGAATCTACATAAAAATCCAGCGCATATATCACTGTATAACCGCTCGTTCCGACATAAACCAAATCGCCGGAGGTATAGCTGTAGCTGCCATCCGTATTCACAATACTGCCGTATTTCTTACTTACGGAATAATTCGTACTCTGCGTCGTTGTAATGTACCGACTGTAAAGGTGTACCTTTCCGTCCGTATAATACCACACCGTACAGCGCTCCGTTACCGTCCCCATCAGCGTACTGCCATTGTAAAATTCAAACGTCTTAGTATGCGTCTGCGGCGTATACGAAGCCGCCGTCTCCGATTCCGGCAGATAAATCTCCTCCGAAACCAAAACCTGCTGCTCTCCGGTTATCTCTTCCGGTACCACGGCATCCTCCGTTTCCACGTAGCGTACCGTTATCATATTTTCTGGGTACTCTGCCTCTGCAGCCTGCGCCGTTCCTGCCTTTGCCGCTCCGCACAGCACCAGCGCCGCCATCAACATCAATACTCGTTTCATAGGCAACTCCTTTCCTCTTTTGTTCTATTTTCCGGGGTCTAATTTATCGCACTTATTTCCACCATTCTGCAGCATCTCTTGTCAATATCTCTATCGAAAAGGACTTTGACCCTTCCCGCGTGGTCTGGAACACCCTTGGCAGCTTTCCCGCCACAGGAATTGCAACACAAACCACCGCAATGCATGCCACTGCTGCACCAATTATCACTGCACGTCTGTGCTTTTTATACCGCAGTACATACCCGACACGCTTCTTAACCTCGCCGCCTCCGTAGCCGACTGTCGCCCTGCCTGCTTTTCCTGCCTGATAGGAAACCTCCACCAACGTCTCTGCATACCGTATCTGGTACTCTCTGGACTGGTTCCGCAGCACTGCCTCATCGCAGGCATCCTCCATATCATTGACAAACAGATAATACGCCACCCAAATTAGCGGCTGAAACCAGAATGTCATACGCAACACACTTCCGATACAACGCAACAATACATCCTTCCGTGCAATATGAATCTCCTCATGCGCAATCACATACTCCAGATGCTTTTCTTCAAGCGAATTCGGCAGATAAATCTGAGGCGTACGTACCCCCATGGTAAACGGTCCCTTAATTCGGGATGTCATATAAATGTTCCCCCGCAAACGGATACTGCCCACCAGACACCCACGCAGCGCAGCATAGGAAAACATCTCATAAACAAGCAACGCCAGCATCCCTGCCGCCATAACAATCTCGCAGCATATGCCAAAGCCCCTGTCCGGCATCATAATTGCCTCAAGACCATGAAATGTCTGCACATGATAGGACAATTTAGGAAGCAGCAGAGTTATCAGATTATAGCATAAACCAATCGGCAATGCACTCCAAAGCAGATAAGAAAAAATCTTTGGTGCCCTTCTTTTTAAAACAGCACGGAGCGGCAGAAGAAACAGAATCACGCCTCCCAGTTCAATACCTCTATCTAAAATCCACATAAACAGCATGTTCATCGATTGTACCTCTGATTCATATTTTGTACCCTTTTTCCCATCCGTAAGCGCTTTCAGGCTCTCCTATAGCTTACCTCAAATCCATATCTTCGTCAATATTCTATAGCATATTTTTTCAACAATGGCGTAACTGTTTCGCCTGATTTTCTATGGACACAGAATACAGACGCACTTGCAAATAAATCGTCTTTTATTTCAACGGAACACGCTCTTCAAGCTGTTCCATGGAAATAAAAAACGCCGTATTGTCGATTTTTCAATCCACAACACGGCAGTTTCTTACTTTGTTGCCTTATAATTCTCAATTACCTTCAGCAACTCTTTCTTATCCTTCTCAGACAAGCCGCGATGCTTTGTGTAAGTAGCTACAAACATTGGAAGAGAACCGCTGAATTTATCATTAATCATATCCTCGCCAACCTTTGCCTTATACTGTTCTTCGCTCATTACCGAAGTTACAACGCTGTTTACATTCTGAAACAGTCCGTGCTCACACAGTCTACGAAGCATGGTATACGTAGTGGATTTCTTCCAACCAAGCTCTTTCTCGCAAAGCTTCACAACCTCACCGGAGCCGATTCCTTCTCTCTCCCAAAGCAATCTGGCAAATTTCATTTCCTGTTCTCCGATTCCATAACGCTGCATTTCTTTTTCTCCTTTCAAACGCGAGATTTTTCAAACTGGCTTTATTGTAACACATTTTCATGCTATCGTCAATTATCTATCTGATTTTTTTTGCGATAATCCTACTTTTTTCTTCTTTCGTGGCAATAGCAACCATCTGACAGCCAGTTTCAGCATCCGAATAACGCTCTGAAACAGATTATTTAGTGATGGAATAAACGGATTCCGGTAAAACACATTACCATGTCATGCTTGTCCGCTGCTTCAATAACAAGGTCATCTCTTACGGAGCCGCCCGGCTCTGCAATGTACTTAACGCCGCTGCGGTATGCGCGCTCAATGTTGTCTGAAAATGGGAAAAACGCGTCAGAGCCAAGTGCCACGTCAGTCAGCGTATCAAGCCATGCACGCTTTTCTTCTCTGGTAAAGACCTCCGGCTTTTCCTTAAAAATACGCTCCCACGCACCGTCTGCCAATACATCCATGTAATCCTCACCAATGTAAAGGTCGATGGCATTGTCACGGTCTGCCCTGCCGATTTTATCAAGGAACGGAAGCTTTAATACCTTCGGATTCTGACGGAGATACCAATTGTCTGCCTTGCTGCCGGCAAGTCTGGTACAATGGATTCTGGACTGCTGTCCTGCGCCGATACCTATCGCCTGTCCTCCCTTTACATAGCACACGGAGTTGGACTGCGTATACTTTAACGTAATCAAAGAAATAATCAGGTCAATGCGTGCTGCCTCCGGAAGCTCCTTATTTGTGGTCACAAAGTTGGAAAGCAGCTCATCGTCCACCTTTAACTCGTTTCTTCCCTGCTCAAAGGTAATACCGTATACCTCCTTGCGTTCCAGCGGCTTCGGCACATACGCCGGGTCGATTTCAATAATATTGTAGCCGCCCTTTTTCTTTTCCTTTAATACGGCAAGCGCCTCCGGCGTATACCCCGGAGCAATTACGCCATCGGATACCTCCCGCTTGATAATACGTGCGGTACACTCGTCACAGACATCGGAAAGCGCAATAAAATCGCCAAAGGAGGACATACGGTCTGCACCTCTTGCTCTCGCATACGCACTTGCAAGCGGAGTAAGCTCGCCCATGTCGTCCACCCAGTAAATCTTTCTCTCAACGTCCGTTAACGGAAGTCCGACTGCTGCACCTGCCGGAGAAACATGCTTAAAGGAGGTGGCTGCCGGAAGTCCGGTTGCCTTCTTTAACTCGCTTACTAACTGCCAGCCGTTAAACGCATCCAGGAAATTGATATAGCCCGGTCTGCCATTCAATACGGTAATCGGGAGTTCACCATCCTCCATATAAATTCGGGACGGCTTCTGGTTCGGATTACAGCCGTACTTTAACTCAAATTCTTTCATCGTGTGCCTCCTGTACTATTTATTCTTATTGATGATTCTGGTCTCATAGCTTCCGGCTTCAATATCAATATAACGGACAAACAGAGAAACCTTATTTTCTTCATTTAAACTATTCCAGAGAAGGTTGGTATACGCATCTATATCATCCGCAATATTAATCAGCTTCGGCTCGCCCTCAAAGCTCGGCAACGGATTGCCGTCTCCCATATAGGTATGAATCAGATGTCCCTCTCCTGCTTTCGGATTATTGTAGGCAAATGTAAAACGGTTACAGCAGGCCGGATCACCATGATTACTCTTTAAAATCGACATTGCATAATTAAATACGCCTTCACCTGTATGTAAAATACCAGAAATACGCGGGGTATAGTTTGGAGCATCCGGCTCAAACTCTCTGGTACGCAATGCCTGTTCAAAGGTCTGCTGCTTATCCATCAGCTCATAAATCGTATCCGTCTGATCTCCATTCGTTACAATGGTCTTGTTGCCCAGCACACGCACCGGCGCATAGATAATCAGGCTCGGATCACTTAATTTACTCGGATCAAAGGCCTCAGTACGAATGCCCTCTCCCTCCGTTACAAAGACGCGGTTTCTGCTGTTTACGCTTCTGCCCATAATAAAATAAGCAGTCACTGCATACTTTCCGTTCGGGGATTTTCCAATAATAATACCTCTGCCCGGGTAAGAATTGCTGCCAAGTTCCTTCTGAATGGATTTCATTTCCATAACATCTGCCCCTTTCCTCGCCAGTACGGCACATAATTTCAACGCTATCCTTATCATACCATTTCTTTTTCTATTCGGCAACGGCGTTTTTTATTTCCACCATGAAAAAAAATTGTGCAGCTTATTAGTATTTCTAATAAGCTGCACGCGTTACTTATCGTTTATTGAAAACGCCATCTGTGCTCCGGCGCTTTCTGATTCCATTTAAAATATGCTCTCTGGCTGCCCTTGCCTCTTCCCTGTCCGCCTGTGGTACCCCCTCCAGACGATATCTGATTCCAAGAGCATCGTATTTCGCCTTTCCCATCGTATGGTAAGGCAATACCTCGATTGCCTGTACATTCGAAAAACCGCCGATATATTCTCCGAGCCGAAACAATTCCTCCGCATCGTCCGTCACCCCCGGCACCACCACACGCCGAATCCATACCGGCGTCTTATGCTCTGCCAGAAATTCCAAAAAAGCAAATACCGCTTTATTGGAATGTGCCGTCAGCACCCGGTGCTTTTCCTCCTCCATATGCTTTACATCGTACAGCACCAAATCTGTCACGGAAAGCAGCTCCTCATACTCCGATAGCGGAACAAGTACGCCATAACGTCTGATTGTTTCCTGAATGCCGCTCTCTGCCTTTTCCCAGCCGGAAACGCCCTTACGATACGGGAACATAATTCCGGAGGTGTCAAGGCAGGTGGAAATCCCCTGTTTTTTTGCCTTGCGAAACAGCTCCAGCAAAAACTCCATCTGGCAGAGCGGTTCTCCTCCCGTCACCGTAATGCCGCCGTTTTTATAGTAGCCGCGATTACGAAGGAACTGCCGGAGCAGCTCGTCTGCCGTCATCAGTGTCCCCCGCTGCATTCCCCAGGTGTCGGGATTATGACAATAAGCGCACCGCATCGGGCAGCCCTGAAAGAAAATTACCATGCGTACCCCCGGACCGTCCACGGTTCCGAAGCTTTCCACCGAATGTACATAGCCCTGCATTAAATCACCTCATGGAAGGTACGGGAAATCACCTCGTCCTGCTGCTCCTTATTTAGCTTATTGAAGTTTACCGCATAGCCGGAAACTCTTACCGTCAGCTGCGGATACTTTTCCGGATGCGCCTGTGCGTCTAAAAGCGTCTCACGGTTCAATACATTTACATTCAAATGGTGTCCGCCCTGCTCTACATACCCATCCAGTAACGCCACCAGATTATCAATCTGCGCCATATCAGCCATAGCTACTGCTCCTTTCTATTCTGCGGTGCCATACTCCGGCTCTGCATTCTGCGGACCCGGCGTACAACAGCCCTCGCCCAATTCTACTGCCAAATCACCGGAAATTACCACCTGGTCTCTTCCAAGTGCTCCCGGAACTACCGTAAAGGTGTTGGAAATACCATCCTGCGCATCACGGAACGGAAGCTTGGATACCGAAGCCAGAGAGGCAATTGCGCCGTGCGCGTCTCTGCCGTGCATCGGGTTTGCCCCCGGTGCAAACGGCTGTCCTGCCTTACGTCCGTCCGGAGTGGAACCGGTATTTTTACCATATACGACATTCGAAGTAATGGTAAGGATGGAGGTAGTCGGAATACCGCCGCGGTAGGTATGATTTCCTTTGACATCTGCATAAAGGTGTGTACCACCTCTCTTGCAATTTCATCTACCCGGTCATCGTCGTTTCCGTACTTTGGAAAATCTCCCTCTACCTCATAATCCACCGCAACTCCATCCGCATCACGGATGACCTTTACCTTGGCATACTTGATTGCAGAAAGAGAATCTGCCACAACGGAAAGTCCCGCAATACCGGTTGCAAACCAACGGGTTACCTTCTTATCGTGCAACGCCATCTGCAGCTTCTCATAGCAATACTTGTCATGCATATAATGAATAATATTTAGCGTATTGACATAAACGCGCGCAAGCCACTTCATCATCTCATTGTACTTGTGCATTACCTCGTCATAATCCAAATACTCGGAAGTAATCGGACGGTACTCCGGCGCCACCTGCTTCTTCGTAATCTCATCCACACCGCCGTTGATGGCATAAAGAAGACACTTTGCAAGATTTGCCCTTGCGCCAAAGAACTGCATCTCCTTTCCCACACGCATTGAGGACACGCAGCATGCAATCGCATAATCGTCTCCGTGCGTCACACGCATCAGGTCATCGTTCTCATACTGGATGGAGGAGGATTCAATGGAAACCTGTGCACAATAGCGCTTAAACGCCTGCGGCAGTCTGGTAGACCAAAGCACGGTCATGTTCGGCTCCGGCGCTGCACCAAGATTTTGCAGGGTATGCAGATAACGGAAGGACATCTTTGTCACCATCGGTCTGCCGTCAATGCCAATACCGCCAATGGACTCCGTTACCCACGTCGGGTCGCCGGAAAACAGCGCATTGTACTCCGGTGTTCTTGCAAACTTTACCAAACGAAGCTTCATGATAAAATGATCCACAAATTCCTGAATCTGTTCCTCCGTAAAGCGTCCCTCTGCCAAATCACGCTGTGCGTAAATATCTAAGAAGGTAGAGGTTCTGCCAAGAGACATTGCCGCACCGTTCTGCTCCTTCACTGCCGCAAGATACCCAAAGTACAGCCACTGAATTGCCTCCTGTACGTTTCTTGCCGGTCTGCCAATATCGAAGCCATAAATTTCGCCAAGCTTCTTTAAATCCTTCAATGCACGAATCTGCTCCGAAAGCTCCTCACGGTCACGGATTACGTCAGAGTACATAATCGTTCTGGTAGAATCCTTCTGGTCCTGCTTATCCTCAATCAGGCGGTCTACACCGTACAGTGCAACTCTTCTGTAGTCACCGATAATACGCCCTCTTCCGTAAGCATCAGGAAGTCCCGTAATAATGTGACTGGAACGGCACGCGCGCATCTCCGGCGTATACGCGTCAAACACACCTGCATTATGTGTCTTACGGTGTACGGTAAAAAACTCCTCCACCTGCGGGTCAATCGTATATCCGTTATCGCTGCACGCCTTCGCCGCCATACGAATCCCGCCGTAAGGCTGTAAGGAACGCTTAAATGGCTTGTCCGTCTGAAAACCTACAATCGTTTCCTTTGATTTATCTAAATAGCCCGGTCCATGCGAAGTGATGGTAGAAATCACACTGGTATCCATATCCAGCACGCCACCGGCTTCACGCTCTTTCTTTGACAGCTCTAATACCTGTTCCCAGAGCGCCTTGGTTGCAGCAGTCGAGCCTGCCAAAAAGGACTCATCCCCCTCGTAAGGGCTAAAATTCTTCTGAATGAAGTCTCTTGTGTTAATCTCCCGTTCCCAAACACCTGATTTAAAACCTCTCCATTCTTCCTGCATCCTTTTTTACTCCTTTCCTGCATCTCAATTACGTTTTTTCAACGCGACTATACTATACTACATTTCCCCTCAAAAAGCAATTATCCTTTTTTACAAAATCCATGGCAATCCTTGGACTTTTTTCTACGCGTTTCCCTCTTTCCCAGAAGCTCCCTCCGAATATAGGAAAATGTGGTATCCTCTCCTTCTTCTGCCAGCATCACCAGCAGCTTTTCCAAAAGTGCAACGGTTTCCTCGTGCATCAGATACTTGCCCTCACCTCTGCGATAATAGGCCAACGGGTCCTTTTGCGTATACTTTTCTTTGTTATATACCTTGCTTGCCGCCACCCGGTCGCAAAACATTTCAAGCACATACGGAAGCGGCATCTTCATACCCGCAAGTTCACATTCCGCATCCTTTTTATAATCAATCCAATATTCATAATGATGTTTATTTCTTCCCTTATGGTGCAGCCATGCCGTTGCCACGCCCTCCGCCTGTCTCTGAATGTTATTGGGACTTACGTCTCCTCTGAAATATTTCACTCCCACAAAAAATTCACTTGGCGAATACTTGGACAAATCATGCAAAAGCCCTCTTTTATATAAGCCAAGCTTAAAGCAATGCTTCATCACGGTACGCTTATGCTGATTGATGGTATGAAGATGTCCAAAAAAGCGTTGTACCAGATTCATAATAGTATCCTCTCTTTTTTTCAAATTATTCCTGTCGTTGCAAAAAAGAATGCATTTTTTTCAAAACTGTGTTACACTTTATGGAAAGGAAGCAAACGACCGCTTCCAAATTTTATTCCGGAGGTTTCCCATGAGTACCCAATACAGCTGCGATACCTGTAGCAACTTTCGTTACGATGACGACTACGAAGAATATGTTTGTATGGCAGGCGGCATGGACGAGGACGACTACTCCCGCCTGATGTCCGGCACTGCAAAGGTCTGTCCGTACTATCACTTTGACAACGAATACGATATCGTAAAAAAGCAGATGTAACCGCTACGGTTCTGCCTTCGCAAATCCGCAATCGGACATTTTACCCTTTCACGGAATATTCCCTTGCAAGCAGTGCCGCGCAGATTTCAGTCTGGATTACCGGCACGGCCAGACCACGGATGATTTTGCTTATCATTTTATCCTTCCGCTGCAGGCTGCCCTTTGCAAGGCGGTAGTCTCTTACAATCCGCATCAGTTCGTTCCGCCACAAAAGGTACAGCTTTTCTTCCGTGTTATCCTTTAATGCCATAGAGGCACTGCGGACGCACTCCATGACAAAGCCTCCCTCCGCCGTTTCATATACTTCATAAATGCCCCAGTGTGCCGGTACGGTACGCATCGCTTCTTCCACATGGTAGGTGCCAACCACAAGATAATTCGTATCAAAAAACCTCTCGTAATCCTTTATCTGTCTTGCCAGCCGTTCAAAGGAATCCCTGTCGCTTTTGATTTCCAGTCCGATAAGCCTTGTCTTTGTCACCAAAAGCATATCCGCGCGGCTGTCCCCCATCGGAAACTCTTCTAAAATACGCGTTTCCTCCTTACTGCCGGAGAAGCTGTCATAGATAACCCTGCGGATATCCTTGTCATTTAACCTATAATCCTCCATAGGCATCCTCCACCGTCTCATTCTGCGGTTCCTAGCTTTTTTCTAACCCATTTCGATTAACAAATGGAACCGTCCTCTTATCAGCTCCGGAGCAGGAATCAACATACCGGATGCAGTGTCTTTCCACAAAGGAGCTCCTTCACCGCAAACAAATCCTCCAAAATATACGCCGCCATTTCTTTCATTTCCTCATCCGGCGGCAGCATATCCGGCACCATCACCGGGAGCATCCTGGCGGCACTTGCTGCCCGGATTCCGTTATAGGAGTCCTCAATGACATACGTCCCCGTTGCCGGAGCATTCAGCCGCTCCGCCGCTTTTAGGAAAATATCCGGTGCAGGCTTACTTCTTTCTACCATGTCTCCGCCGACGATACAATCAAAAAAGCCCAAAAGTCCTGCCGCCTCTATCTGATGTGTCACCACTGCCGTTCTGGTCGAGGACGCAATCGCCGTTTTACAGCCACGCTCCTTTAGCGCCGTCAAAAGCTCCCGCACTCCCTTTTTCATCGGCAGTCTGCCGTTATCATATTTCGCATGGTAATTTTGTGACTGTTCCTTACAATAGGCATCATATGGAAAATCTTCGCCATAAAAATCCAGAAAAATCTGTCTGGATGCTGCCGCATTAACGCCAATGCACTTACGATAAGGAATTTCAAGCTTTTGAAAACCATATTTCTGCGCCAATTCCTGCCATCCGGCATATACAGCACGTTCCGAATCAAAAATCACGCCGTCCATATCAAAAATCACTGCATACATAACCTCTTCTGCTCCTTACAAACGGAATATAAACGCTCCGCACATTTTATCACTCGGCATATTTTAGCTTTTGTATCGTTGTTATTACCAAAACGGGTAATGCCACAATATCTGCAATTCCGATACTGCATATCAACCAATCCGGCATCTGCACCCCGATAAAGCCAAATATACCAAAAAGAACTCCGGACACGCCCAGCACAATCAGGCAGACGGCCCATAGCAGCTGTGTTACCCCTGAAACCTCTGAGCTTTTTCTCAGATAGCTCTTCGGATAGTTCCTTTTGTAATTTGTAGTGCTCCTGTTCTTCTTTGCTGTTTTCCCAACTACATTTTTTCTTTTCCTTTTGCTCACGTTACTCCTCCTTGCTTCCGTGAATCATGTTTCTCAATTCATCTCCAACAGGCATTTCACAGTTCCCATTTCACGATTTCCTTCTCTTTTGTACCGAATATCCAAAGGTTCCAAGCCGTTCCCCTAAAAGAAAATATGCCCCGTGGGAATAGCTCACCAAACCGGTACTGTTCAGCTCAAACTTTCCGGATTCATTCAGATAAGAATCCTCTACCGTTACACCTAGCACCCTGCCTATAAACATCGTATGACTGCCAAGCTCCACGGTCTGTACCACCCTGCATTCAATATTGACCGGACTTTCCGCAATTCCCGGTGCTGCTATCTTTTGCGATACAAGCGGTGTCAGCTTCATTTCTTTATATTTATCAACGTCCCTCCCGGATTTTACTCCGCAATAATCCGTTGCAAATACCAGCTCCTTTGTCACCAGATTCACTACAAACTCCCCGGTTTCCTTTATAATTTCATAGGAATACCGTTCCGGGCGCACCGAAATGGATAGCATGGCAGGGTCAGAGCATACCGTTCCTGCCCAAGCCACCGTAATGATATTGGGCTTTTCCTTTTCCCGTCCGCAGCTTACCATCACTGCAGGTACCGGATAAAGCATATTGCCCGGTTTCCAATACTGTTTTGCCATAACTGCTCTCCTTTCACACTCTTTTCCTGCTCCATTCTGCACTAACGTCCGTCTTCTGCGTCTGCAATATGCCCCTGATGATACGACTGCTCCAGTTCAATGACGGCTGCCGGATGTCCGCCACGCTGCGCTTCCTCCGGAGGTATCATATAATCAGCGCCATATAATGCAGTCAGATATGCCGCACTGTCCACCGGTCCAAAAAAATGTGCGTCCTCAAATATATATTCGGTTCTCCGTCCCTCTGCCGGGGCTGCAATCCGTTCTCCCCTGCGCCAGTCAAACGCAGCATAATCCCGCTGCCTGATTTCTCCGTCAAATACCCGGCGTGGTATGGACTCCCTTTTTCCCCAGTGTCCCAGATAGTTCGAATATCTGGCTTCTCCCCACTGTGGAAACCTTTTTTTTCTTTCTCCGTATTTTGCTACCAGCGCATCCAAGCTACGCAGCAGCTTTTCACTGTCCGTCCGTTCTGCGACAGCTCTCATCCCAAGCGCCTTTACCGGATTCTTCACGGCACCCTTTTCTGCAATATGTGCATACAGCAGCTTCTTTAAGAAATTAACCTTCCACTCCTTTGCCAGCTGACAGGGATAAAAATTGCTGTCTGCATCAAGCGGAAAAATATCAATATATACCCCTCCGCTATATCCGCTTCCGCTCCTGCGTGCCTCAATGCAGGTCGTGTTTTCATCCTCCAGTCTGGCAAACGCATAAGGAACTTTCCTTTCTCTTGAAAAATGCCGCAGGCGAAATCCGTTCGGAACTGCCTCCTCTGATAACGCCAGAAGCTTTTCATAGTCTGCCCGCGGAAGTCCAAAATCCGCGTCATCATCCCACGGGATAAACCCCTTGTGACGGATAGCTCCGAGCATCGTCCCTCCCAACATATAGTAACAAAGTCCATTCTCCCGGCATATCCGGTCAAAGACCTTCATAATCTCCAAAATCTTTTCCTGCAATTTTGTCATGAAAGCTATTCCTTTCCTTTTTCCAAAATAACCGGCTGATAATGTATCTTTCGTTCCGACTCCGGCGGAAGCGTGCGATAATCCCCAAACATATGCGTTAAATACTCTTTCCAGAGCTTCGGTCCGCGTAATGTCATATCTTCAAACGTCCATAAGCTGTATTCATCATATGTTTCACCAAAATAAGCTCTCGGTACAATCTCTTTCATCTTGTACGCGCCGGTTAAAGTGCCTGCGTACTCTGCATGCTCTGCATCCTGCTCCCGAAACAGACAGTCCATTGCACGATATACCTTTTTTATATCGAGGAAACGATACAGCTTCATGGCGCGTACTGCGCGCAGCACAAGCTGTTCCCACTTAGGTCGGCTGGTACGGATGCCTGTGTATACATTAGCGGTTCCACAAAGGAAACGCAGTCCCATTGCCTTCGCATAGTAAAGAGTACGTTTTCCCTCCTCATCCGGCGTTCCGTCCAGCGGCAAAATGTCAATCAGATACCCCTTCCGTCCCGTATCGTCCTCCAGCAGCTCTTCAAATATCTCAAACTCTGTAGAACTGACCTTCGCAAAATAACTTTTAAATGTTTTCTCTGTCTGCCAGCTTTCAATCCGGTACTTTCCATTAAAAAAGGCTTCTGCCTCTCCTGACTCCACAAGAGCAATCAGCTTATCGTAATCCTTTCTCGGCATTGCCAAATCCACATCGTCATCCCACGGAATAAAGCCCTGATGTCTCACTGCGCCAAGCAGAGTTCCGCCAATGGCATAATAACGCAGTCCGTACTGTCCGCAAAACGTCACAAATGCCTTCAACGCTTCCAGTTCTATCCCGTGAAGCTGTTCCAGCATTTTCTCCCGCTCCTGCCGCTTTTCCGGCGCAACACCGAATTTTTCTGCCGGAACAGTCTTTCTGACCGCGTCACTTTCCTTACGACTTCCATTATCCCCCTGCCGTTTTCTCTTCGCCCAATACGCCGGCTGCAATGTACAGGCAAGCACAGCCTTTTCCGAAAGCAGACGGTAATGCTTTCCTAGAAAGAACCCTGCATAACGCGCCGCAGAATCCATCAGAAACACAAATAAATCTCCATACCGTCTCTGCCGGATGCAATAGTTTGCAGCAGACTTCACATAGGAAAGCCCCTCCTTTTCCGAGCTGATTCCTTGAAACACCTCCGGATAATCTGCCTGGGACACTGCAAGGTCAAAGCTTCGCTTAAACTGGGTCTGCAACCCGTAATTATGCGTATGATACACCCTTGCAGAGGCGCAGTAAAAAATAGCATCTCCCACCCCGATTAAGGCTGCCCCAAAAATCATGTCTTCATTAAAAATAGTATCCGTCACAAAAGCACCAAGCTCCTCATATCGGCTTCTGCGATACATCGCGCAGGCATTCGAAAGCATATACGTCTTTATTCCAAGGCGCTCCAAATCCTCTTTTGTCTTTTTCATGGAAACCGCCGGGTAATTATGCATCCGCAGATACCGCTCCGTAAAGCTCGCATGCTCCTCCGGTATCTGTCTTGCATATGCCGCTCCCACCTGTTCCTCCTGAAAACACTGCAACAGCCGTTCCAGTAAAAACACATCTGCAGGAACTGCATCCTGCGTCATACAAAGAAAGAACTCTGCATCCGAATACTGCCGCACTGCCAGATTTCTTGTGCCGCCATGGTCATATTCCTTTTTTTCCACCCGGACAATGCGGACATCCACCTTATTTTGACCCGGTCTGTCCTGCTTTGCCGCCACTGCGGCAACACGTCTTTTCAGCTCTGTCGTTGTAAATCCTTCCGCTTCCGTATTCATTAAAATAATCTTCGCAGGACGCACGGTCTGCTGCAACAGCATGGCGAGCAGCCGCTCCAATCTTTTATCTGCTTTATAAACCGGTATAATAACATCTACCCTTTTCATAGCCAGCCTCCTTACACTTTCCCTTTTTTATCATACCGCACCGTCTCCATATTTTCAAGAAAAATATTATCGGCAGGCAACAGTGTTTCCGGTAAAACAAAAAAGCCTGAAACAAAGTCAAGCATAGGTGCATACGATATGGTGTAATCAAAATTCTGGAGGAAATCTTCATGGGAAACTTATCAAATTGTGGTTGTGGTGGTGTAGGCGGTTCTAACAGCGGCAGCTGCTGGTGGATTATCATCCTGTTACTCCTCTTCTGCGGCGGCTGTGGCTGCGGCAACGGCGTAGGCGGCTCTAACAATGGCTGTGACTGCGACTGTGGCTGCAACAATAACAACTGTGGCGGTGTACTCGGCAGTGGCAGCGGCTGCAGCTGTATCCTTATCATCATCCTTCTTCTGTTCTTCTGCGGTGGTTGCGGCGACAGCTGCGGCTGCTAAATTAAGAAAGGGCAGTCGCACGAAGCCTGCGGCTGCCCTTTGTGTATGAAAAATGTGCGATTACTCTGCCTCAGAATACTGTGCAGAAAGCTCGTTGATTGTTCCATTCTCTATCATCTTAGTCAATACCGTATTGATTTTTTCCAAAAGCTCGGTATTTCCCTTCTTCACTGCGATGCCGTACTCCTCGGAATCAAATGCCGCAGCATCCTCCACAATCTTTAAGCCCTCATTGTCACCAACATACTTCTGAGCCGTTGCAGAGTCAATTACCACCACGTCGCACTTGCCGTTTACAAGCTCCATGACTGCTTCCGAGCCCTTCTTAAATGCCTCGAACTCATATCCCAGATTTTCCACACAGGTCTGTCCGGTATATCCCTGAATGACAACAATCCTCTTATCTGCCATATCCGCTGCTGCTGCAATGTCAGAATCCTCTTTTACAATCATGACCTGCTTTGCGGTATAATACGGAATGGCAAAGTCCACTTCTTCTGCCTTCTCCGGAGTAATCGTCATGCCTGCGATAACTGCGTCTACCTGGCCGTTTTCCAGTGCTAAGAGCAGGGAATCAAATTCCATATTCTCAATCTTTGCAGTCATATCGTTGTCCTCTGCAATCTGCTTTGCAATTGCCATGTCGATGCCATCGTACTTATCAATCACACCCTTGGAAACAACATACTCAAACGGCGGAAACTCTGCATTCGTACCGAATACAAGCTCCTTCTTTTCCTCATTTCCCTGTTCCTTACCGCCGCATGCTGCAAGCATGGCTACGGAAGCCACACATGCCAATGCCAATACTAACTTTTTTCCTGTCTTTTTCATTTCTTTTCTCCTTATTCCTTGTAATCTTTATCTTTTAAAGCACCTTGCTTAAAAAGAGCTTCGTTCTCTCGTGCCGCGGATGTTCAAATACCTCCTCCGGCGTACCACTCTCCAGCACGACTCCCTCATCCATAAATATCACACGGGATGCCACTTCCTTCGCAAAGCCCATCTCATGCGTCACCACCACCATCGTCATACCGCTTTTTGCAAGCTTTTTCATAACATCCAGCACCTCGCCTACCATCTCCGGGTCAAGTGCGCTGGTCGGCTCATCAAACAGCATGATTTCCGGCTCCATGGCAAGAGAACGCGCAATCGCAATACGCTGCTTCTGCCCACCGGACAGCTGTACCGGATACGCATCCGCCTTTTCTGCAAGACCAACAATCTTCAGCAGCTCTTCTCCCTTTGCCACTGCCTGTTCCTTTGTCATTTTTTTCAGTTTTACCGGAGCAAGTGTAATATTTTCCATTATCGTCAAATGCGGAAACAAATTGAAGTGCTGAAACACCATGCCCATCTTCTGACGAACCTTATTTACGTCTACCTTCGGTGCGTTAATCTGCTCCTCATCCACATAGATTTCACCGGCATCCGGCGTTTCCAGCAGGTTCAGGCACCGCAGAAAGGTACTCTTGCCAGAACCGGACGGGCCAATGACAACAACCACCTCTCCCGGCTTGATATGCTCATTGATACCGTTCAATACATGCAATTTATCAAAACTTTTATGTAAATTATTGATTCGAATCATGCAACTGCCCCTTTCTACCGAATATCAGACTTACGTAGTCTTATTTCCAGCTTTCCAAGTACAAGTGTCAATATCTTTATCAATACAAAATAAATGACCGCAGTGCCAATGAGCGGCATAAACGCCATAAATGTGGCACTCTTGATGAAATCGCCGGCTTTCTGGATATCCATAAGACCTACATAACCTACAATTGCAGTTTCCTTAATCAGGGTAATAAACTCATTACACATCGCCGGAAAAATATTCTTTATCGCCTGCGGAATCACAATATGAAGCATCGTCTGTGCACTGGTCAGACCAAGGGAACGTCCTGCCTCCGTCTGTCCCTTGTCAATCGACAAAATGCCCGCCCGGATAATTTCCGACACATAGGCACCGGAGTTTATCGAAAAGGCAATTGCCGCAATAATCCACTTTTCCCAATGTACCGACTGAAACACAACAAAGTAAATAATCATCAGCTGTGTTACCGACGGCGTACCGCGGATGACATCGGTATATACCTTACCAAGAAAACGCAACAGCCTGTTCTTTGACAAACTGCAAAGTGCAATCAGAAAGCCGATAATAAGTCCCAGCACCACTGCCAGCAAAGAAATCTTTATGGTTACGCCGACACCGTCCAGCAAAAGCTTCCAACGGTCCTCACGAATAAAACACTTTTCAAAGTCATTCGCCAATTTTGTAAACCATTCCATAATTCCCCCACCGGATAAAAAGGTCATATACAGACTCATCTAGCTTCTCCTTCCGTTTTACGCATTCACTAAACCGAATCTGTATTATAACACAAAGCGCAAAAAGAATCAAGTAGGCAGGCGGTTTTGGTCGCATTACTGCACCACATTGCTTTGGATACATATCTTTCTACGCGCCAATGACTTCCTTTACCAGTTGCCATGCAATGCTGCCCTCCCGGATTTTTCCAAGCGCGTCTGAAAACGCCACCCACTCCGCAGCATCCACCTCGGAAGAAAGAACCAGCTCCGCTTTTTTTACCTTCGCATGAAAGCCGAGCATCAGCATCTCCTTTTTCTCATACGGATAACTTTTTACAAACGTAAGCTTCTCCACCGTCTGACCGATTTCCTCTTCAATTTCACGGACCGCCGATTCCTCTGCCGACTCCCCGATTTTCATAAAACCTGACACACAGACATAGCGGGTTTCCGACAAATAGCTTTGTCTTAACAATGCAATCTCACCGCATTCATTTGTAACTGCACAAATGACACAGGTGGAAAACATATCAAACAACGGCATGCTGCACGTTTCACAAAACGGCACCAGTCCCTCATCTCCGATTTCCTTCTGAATCAGCCTCGTTCCGCAATGCGGACAAAATGAAAAACGCATTTTAAAATCTCCTTTTTGTAAAAGAACTGCCCTTTTATTATAACAAAAGCGCTGTAAAGTTCAATCCTAAACTTCACAGCGCCTTGCCGTATGAGGAAATTTTACAAGGAATTGTCAAATTCTGATGTAGTCTGCATTATTTTACTCTTCCGTGACGTTTGTCCAAATCAGCCTGCATCTCGGCAAGCTTCTTCCTGTCAAGGTTGTATACAAAAGCAAGTCCGACAAACTGCATAACCGCACTGAACATATACAATGCCGCTACCAGCCAGCACATATGATATGCGGTTCCCGCAGACTGAGCGCCGACACCCAGCTCTGAGTTATAGCCCAACGCACCCATCAGCAGAAGTACAACGGACGGTCCGACACCCTGCGACAGCTTACGGAAGAAGGAATGCAGGGAATAAACCGTACCCTCCTCTCTCTTTCCGGTCTTCCACTCATTGTAATCAATCGCATCTGCCATCAACGCCCAGGAAACACAGGTATAAACACCCATACCGAATCCGTAAATACATAATGCCAGAATATAAACCACAAGCGCAAGGCTCTTATTCGAAATCAACGGAAACACAAACATCAGCACGCCGCCGACCAAGGATACTGCCGTACCGGCTACCGAGGCCTCTTTTTTTCCCCACCTTGCAACGATTTTTTTGATAAAAGGCATGAATACAAACATCGGCAGGAATCCAATCATCTGAACAATTCCTGAAAGCTGCGCTTTTCCAAAATAAATTGCAAACATAATGGAGGTTGCGGTCGTTGCAGACTGCATACCAAGGAACATTCCCATCGCAGCAAGCGTTGCACCGACAGCCGGACGATTCTTCAGAAAATTTCCGAATGCCTTGACCACATTAAATTTTTCATTTTCATTTGTTTTTACGGTATTCTCGTCTACACGAATTGTAATGTTTTTCAGCATAAAAAGAAATGCAATAAATCCAATGACTCCCATCAAAATCGCTACAACAAATACCCTCTCGCCAACCAGCTTCTGAACCTGCTCCCCCGTTTCCTCATTCAAAACCGGATTTCCGTCCTTATCTACAACCTTCTCCCATATCAGCAACGGAAGAATCATATTTGGCAGCAGATTTCCGATTGTGGAACCGACACTGCGCCAAGTTGACAGCTGCGCCCTTTCTCCCGCGTCCTCCGTCACCAAGGACAGCATGGAACCATACGGAACATTCGCCACGGTGTAACAGGCATCCCATACAATATAACCCAAAATAAATACAATTGCCTTCACAAGCACGGACGCATTTGGAATCGGAATAAACACCAGTGCTCCGGCAACCAGCAGACCGACTGCTCCAATCAGAATATAGGTTTTAAATTTCCCTCGTCTATATTTCCTTCTGTCTGCATCAATCATAGAGCCGATTAACGGGTCATTAACCGCATCCCAAATCTGTACGACAAGCAATAATACAGAAAGGAGACCCGTCTCCAGCATCATGTAAACAAGCCAGAAGGTCTGAACCGTTCCCTTTAGCGCGAAGCTCATGTTACAGCCAAAATCACCGGCCGCATATGCCACCTTATCCCGCATGCCAAACCTGCGATACCCCTTTTCATCAAGCGTAACTTTTTTTCCCATAGATTTTCTCCTTTCGTTGAAAAAACTGTGTTATCTGTTACCTTCTCCCCGATACCTTATTTCTTCTTAATCTTATTCAGCTTCCTATTCAAATCCAGCATCTGTTCCTTCGTCAAGGGCTTTGCTCCCATTGTACCCATCATGGAGAGCAGACGTTTTACGGTAAAGCCTGCCAAAAAGCCCATCATTTCCTTTCCCTCCAGCATCCGGGTCGGATCCGCCATGGTCTTTCTGCCCTTCATGGCATCCTTCATCAGCCCCAGGAACAGAAGCTTACCCCTTCCCGTTGCCAGTACCTCTCCTGCCTTATCATTAATCGAAAAATACCCCTCCGGAGCAGTGATTTCGAACCAGTTCAGCACATCGCCGGTTTCCACCATACGATACGCGTCATTAAATTTTTCTACCTTGACAAGCTTCGAGGTATCCTCACAGCTTCCTGCCTTTGCCGTAAGCTCCGTAGTACCCACATTCGGCACATTAAAGTAAAAGAAATGCATCTCGCTTGTCTGCTTTCCGAGACTCTTACCATTTGCAAACAGCTCCACCTCAGGTTGATTAGAATAAACCGTCACTCTCGTCACATCCTCCACACGGTCCACATACCGTTTTCCGCAAATGTGTACAAACGGTTCATCCGAAAGCCACGCCTTATATGCATAAAAGGCATCCTTCTTGTACGTTCTGTCAAAAGTCATAAGGCCCTTATGGTTCATACCATCCTCGCCGCCCTCAGCCCGGCTGTCTGCTGCAAAGTCAAACATATTCCAAACGTGGGTAGCCCAAAGATACTTTCTTGCGAACAGCTGCTTAATCAGCTCTTCATGGTAGTATGCCTGATATTCCTCAGAATAATCCCCCTGCTCCGGATTAGAATTATGCCAGTTGAGTGCTTCACAGCCGTACTCACTCATACCTACCGGAATGGTCGGATGCTTTGCATGGAAGTTATCCATCCACGGACCGTTCATGGAGGTATCGCCGCCATACCAGCCAAAGTAATGGTTCCACGATACCGTATCCGGAATCTTCACATAGTCGCTGTCTATCGGACACATCGAAACAATCGCCATCGTCGTCCGTCTGGTCTTGTCCCAGTCATGGCACAAATCATTTAAAATCCGGTGATTTTCCAGTAAATCCGGGTCTTGTACGCCTTTCATGGTAATCTCGTTAGAAAGCCCCCATACAAAAATCGACGGATGGTTATAGTTCTGTGCAATCAGCTCCTTCATCTGGGAGATTGTATTTTCACGTCCGTTCGGCATATGCTGGGAAATATACGGAATCTCCGCCCAGAGTACAAAGCCAAGCTCATCGCATAAATCATAAAAATACTGTGCGTGCTGGTAATGCGCCAGACGAATTGTCGTAGCACCTACCTCGTAAATCAGCTCTGCATCCTCTCTATGATGCTCCGGAAGAAGCGCATTTCCGATATCCTTTCTGTCCTGATGACGGGATACGCCGCGAAGCGGATATTCCGCACCGTTTAAAATAAAGCCTCTCTCCGGGTCAATTTCAAAGGAACGACAGCCAAAGCGGACACATCTTGTATCCAACTCCTTACCGTCATCTGCCAAAACAGCCTCCAGAGTATAAAGATGCGGGTCCTTACGACCATTCCAGAGGTGTACGTTTTCAATAAAAAGCTCCGCCTTACCGTCCGTTGCAGAAACCTCCGCTTCGCAAATGATTGCATCACCGTCCTTTACCACATATCGCACGGTTTCATTTCCGGTAAGTCCCGAAAAGTACCCGATAACCTCTACCCTTGCAGCGTCGTCCTCAACCTTTGGGGTGACCTGAATTCCCGGACCTCCAAAGAAATCCAAATCAAAGTGTGCTTTCGGTACACAAATCACATTTACGTTACGGTAAATACCGCCATAAAAGGTAAAGTCCGCCATCTGCGGATATACCCTGTCATTCGGAGCATTATCCACAGCCACTAAAATTTCATTTTCATCCTTTAAAAGCTCTGTGATATTCGCACGAAAGGTCGAATATCCGCCATCATGGTGTACGGCAAGCGTGCCGTTCACATATACATCCGCAGAAGAATTGGCGCCTTCAAACTCGATGTAAACCTGTTCTGCACCCCGGCACTCCTTCAGCGCAAGTCTCTTTGTATAAAAACAGGTGCCACGGTAATAATCATTACCACCATCCTGTCCGTCCTTTGCGTTCCATGTATGCGGCAGGGTTACGCCTTCCCAATCAGATAAATTTAAAGCGGAATGCTCCTCCGACACCTTCGCAGCATCCTTCGTAAACAGCCAAGCATCATTCCAAGTAAACTTCATAAATCACGACCTCCTTTATCAACACTACTCTGTTAACATTATTTTACCCTATAATATCATTATAAACTTGTATTTTTTTTGTTTGAATTGTATAATATTTATATGAATTGATTTTTCAAAAATAAGGCAAACAATAAACAAAAGTATACCGCCGCACCGGTATCATCGAAAGGGGATTTCTCTTGAACAACACTATAACAAGCCTTACAGATAGCTGCATGCTCCTACAAAAAATTCTTCAATCGGCATTTCAGGTGCCGGTTCATTTGTTTACGCCGCCTTATACAGATATAAAAAAAATAGACCTTGGGCTGCGCGCCATGGTCTGGACAAATTATAACGAAAATCCCCAAAATCTATCCTTCGGGAACTCCTGTCACTGCAATCGTATTCTAATCGTAAAAAGCAATTTGGGCTTTTACAATATTCTTACGTTACCAAAGAGTGATACGCAGCAGCCCTTTATTGCCATCGGTCCCTTTCGGGACGAGGAGCTTTCTGCAAATTATTTTACGCAGATTCTAAAGGAATCCAATATTTCACCTGCAAAAATGCAGTCCTTAAAGGGTATCTATGAACAAATGCCGTTTGCCCAGCCTGACGCCGTTACCGCTGTTACAAAGCACGTGCTCTCCGTCTATAATCCGGAATTTAAGGACACCGTTCCGGAAC